>CAMWUH010000005.1 GCA_947177325.1 uncultured Bacteroidales bacterium | reverse complement strand
ACCAAAATATGCAATTCTCAGAGGCTTTCATTAAGGGTAGTTCTGCAACACCCTCATATGATGCGGCGGGGAAGAGGGCCGATAAGCCTAATAAGCCTAATAAGCCTAATAAGGCCAATAAGCCCGATAAGGCTAATAAGGTTAATAAGGCTAATAGGGGCGATGGGCTTGGGGTTCTACGGGCGTGAGTAGCAGGCGGTTGCGGATGAATCTGTTGTAGCGGGGCATGGCTCTCCATACGGTCAGTGCAGCCATACCGCATTGCAATAAATAGAGGACACACGGGTTGATTGCCGTATGGTAAATAGCAACAAGGGAGTGTTTTTTAACAACTTGGTATGACGGGGGAACCTCATTTGGCGCAGCGGCGAGCGGTTTTGAGCGGGAACCGGGTCTAAGTAGAGAAATGTGGTGGGGGATTTTGGCAGTTAGGGGAGTTTTTTGTAACTTCGTGGCTGAAATTTTATTTACAATTAATCCCGACACATATTTATATATAATATATGGCTGCTATGGAAAGAAAAGTCAGAGTGCGCTTTGCACCGTCACCTACCGGTCCGCTTCACATAGGCGGCGTTAGAACTGCTCTCTACAACTATCTGTTTGCCCGCCGACATGGGGGCGATATGATACTCCGCATTGAAGATACTGATTCTCAGCGTTTTGTTCCGGGTGCTGAGGCCTACATCAATGAGGCATTGGCATGGCTCGGCATAGGCATCGATGAGGGTGTCAAAGAGGGTGGTGCTTACGGACCATACAAGCAGAGCGAGCGACGCGACATATATCGTGAGCACGTGAAGATGCTGCTTGACAACGGCAAGGCTTATATTGCTTTCGATACTCCCGAAGAATTGGAAGCTGCCCGCGCCGCGCAGCCCAATTTTCAATACGACGCTTCAACCCGAGGCAATATGCGCAACTCGCTGACTATGCCGGCTGATGAGGTTAAACGCCTGATTGACAACGGTGAGAAATATGTAGTGCGCTTTAAAATCGAGCCGGGTAGAGACGTGGTGGTCAACGACCTGATTCGTGGCAAAGTAACTATCAACTCATCGGTGTTGGACGACAAAGTGCTTTACAAGAGCGCCGATGACCTGCCCACCTATCATTTGGCCAATATTGTCGACGACCATCTGATGGAGGTTTCGCACGTGATTCGCGGTGAAGAGTGGTTGCCCTCCGCTCCTCTCCATGTGCTGCTTTATGAGGCTTTCGGGTGGGCTGATACCATGCCTCAATTCGTGCATTTGCCCTTGCTGCTGAAGCCCGACGGCAAAGGTAAGCTGTCGAAGCGCGACGGCGACCGGTTGGGCTTCCCGGTGTTCCCTCTGGAATGGCACGACCCGAAATCGGGAGAAATATCCTCAGGCTATCGCGAGCGCGGCTATCTGCCCGAAGCTGTGGTTAACTTCCTGGCGTTGTTAGGGTGGAACCCCGGCGACGACACCGAAATCATGTCGATGCAGGAGTTGATTGACCGCTTCAGCTTTGACCACTGCTCACGCGCCGGCGCAAAATTTGATTTTGAAAAAGGCAAATGGTTTAACCACAAATATTTGCAGGAACTGCCCGATGCCGAGTTGGCCGAGCTGTTCAAGCCTGTGATGAAAGCTCATGGCGTAAATCCCGATGATTTCAGCGATGATTATATAATCCGCGCAGTGGCGATGGTTAAATCGCGCATCAACTTTGTTGAGGATCTCTGGGAGCACGCACGATTCTTCTTCGTAGCCCCCGAAGAGTATGAGGCCAAATCGGTGAAGAAACGCTGGAGCGAAGATACTCCCGCGATTTTGCGCGAGTTGATGGCTCGACTGAAAGCGCTTCCATCGCTTGAGCCTAAAGGCGCCGAAGAGGATATCATCGGCTGGATTCAGGAGCGTGGCTACCACATGGGCAATGTTATGAACGCTTTCCGCGTGGCTGTGGTAGGAGAATGTAAAGGTCCTCACATGTTTGACATCGTAGAGCTGATGGGCTTTGATGCCGTTAACGACCGTGTTGAAGCAGCCATTGAGCGAATAAAGGCATAAGACTTCTTGAAAATCAAAGGTTTGAAATGCGTCATGTTGATGCTGGCCCTGCTTGCAGGCGGGTTCGGCTCGGCATGGCGCGTTTCGGCAATGTTGCCTGCAGACGACGGCGATGCGGCCATAGAGGCGCCTCGCAGAGAGCTTCGCGGAGCGTGGCTGGCCACGGTGTGGGGGCTTGACTGGCCCTCGCAGCAGGGCGCAGACAAAGCCATCTCGGCCCGACAACGGGCAGAGTTGGGGGCAATCATAGAGAAGCTCCACACGATAGGAATCAACGCATTGTTTTTTCAGGTGCGTTCAATGGCCGACGCGATGTATAGGTCGAACTATGAGCCGTGGTCGAGATTTCTGACCGGAGCCCGCGGTACCGCGCCTGCCGACGCGAGTTGGGACCCGCTGCAATATGCCGTGGAGAAGGCACATAGCCTGGGTATGGAGTGCCATGCGTGGGTCAACCCGTTCAGAGTGACCAACAACGTCAGTCTGCCCAATAGTGCCAACGACCGCCGAATGGCGCAGCTCGGGTGGCTCATCACTTACCGGAAGACACAAGGTCGCACATCCACATCGACCACGATACTCGACCCGGGCAACCCTGCGGTGAGGGATTATATAGCCGATGTGTGTCGCGATATAATCAGCCGATACGACGTTGACGGACTGATATTTGACGATTATTTCTATCCCGAAGGATTGCCGGAGGGGGGAGGCTATGACTACGATGAATACGCTGAATCGGGCACGGAGCTGAGTCAGGCCGACTGGCGCCGAAGCAACGTTGCCGCAACGATAGCCGGAGTTAGACGAATGATTGATGAGGTCAGGCCGGAGGTGAAGTTCGGCGTCAGCCCTGCCGGAGTGGGCGGCGGCGACGGATTGACCGCAGCCGCATACGGGTTGCCCCGATGCTATGCCGGCCATGACTGGATGCACGACGGCATTTATTGTGACCCGCTGCACTGGCTCGCCGAAGGTACCATTGACTATATCTCGCCCCAGATTTACTGGCCCCACGACCATGCGACAAATCCCTACGGGCCGATAGCCCGCTGGTGGAGCGAAGTGGCCTCCCATTTCAACAGGCATTTTTATTCATCAGTGTCAGTGGAGCGATTATCATCGTCGAAATCGCATACCCCCCACGCCGAAGCGACAGTGCTGATTGAGGCAAATCGCGATGTCAGCGGCACGGATGCCCCCGGTCACATATTCTATTCCGTCAAGAAGCTTATTGCCGCTGACTCACCGATTGCGTCGCATCCTCGCAGTTACTTCCCGGCGCCGGCGCTGACCCCGGAAATGACCTGGCGAAAAGCCGTTGACCCCGGGCGGATTACGGGGTTGCGACACTCCGGAAAGATGCTGACATGGCAACCCAACAGTGCGCGCCGATATGCCGTCTACGGACTGCCGCGCTCAGAGGCCCGGCTGCTTGAAACGGGCGAGCCGCCGGCTATGAAATATCTTCTCGGGGTCAGTTACGAGCCGCAGTTTGATTTAGACAAGCACAGTAACCGCGACATGATTTATGTTGTCACGCCATTTGACCTGACCTCAAGGGAGTGGCCGGGAACCGCATTGTTTCCCGACGGCACCACTGCCGAGCAAGACGCCTTTTCGACGCCCACGAACACTACTGCCGGCCGCCGGCCGGGAGCTGCGCCGTCGGCCCGGGAGTTGACCGAGTCGGAAACGATCATAGCCGATTCGATCGACAATGCCGTCAGGAACATATTTTTTTGACAGTGAACGGCTTCTTTTGTTTGAAAAGAGCGTTGAAAGTCAATATTTGTTTACAATTTTGTTGTATATCAGTTAAATTGTCTAAAAATGGGGTCTATTAAAGAATTTTACATTATCTTTGCAACTTGATAGAGTAAATCATCACAATAACGCATGCTCAACCGCATTATGATAAAACGTCTTACAATATTCCTGACCGTTGTTGTGGCCTTGGCTGCAATGGTTGCCTGCAACGAAAAAGAGAAAACCGACATAGAGTTTTCATATTCGAGCACAATGGTCAAGTCGTTTAAACTCAATAAAAACCAAAAAATCCTGAACAATCTTGACACGATTTTCTTCTCAATAGATTTGGAAAACGCCAAGATTTTCAATGCCGACTCGCTGCCCTACGGCACCAATGTCGAAAACCTGACTGTCAAGCTGACTACTGACATTTGCTCCGTTATTGAATTTCACGTTACCGGAAAAGATGGCAAAACCTCGGTTATCGACTATATGAAAGATGAAGGCGACTCTATCAATTTTGCCAATGGCCCGGTGAAGCTGCACCTGGTTTCATACGACGGCAAAGCCGAGCGCGACTATACAGTCAGCGTCAATGTGCATAAAATGGTGCCCGACTCGCTTTATTGGAACCGCCTGAGCAGCCGCCGGATTCCCTCGCAATTATCTCGACTGACGGCTCAAAAGAGCGTGAAGGCGGGCGACAAGGCTGTGGTGCTGACAACCGACGGCACCGACTATTGTGTGGCCACAACCACTGACCCCGCAGCCGACCAATGGGAATATTCCACTCCTCAAATTTCGTTCACCCCCGATTTGAGCTCGATGGCAGCCGCCGGTGATGCTCTCTATATACTCGATGAGGCCGGCGAGCTTTACCGCTCAACTGACTACGGAACTACCTGGCAATCAACCGGAGCTACATGGACTTCGATTTTCGGCAGCTGGCAAGACACTCTGCTCGGAGTGGCAGCCGGGGCTGACGGCCAATATCGCCACGCTACCTATCAACATCCCGATGCAACAACCTCAAGCGTAGTTCCCGCCGACTTCCCCATTAAGGAGTGCTCGGGAGTGGCTCAATTCTCGACCCGCTGGAGCACAACGCCTCAAGTGACTATGACCGGCGGCCGCAGCGCCAACGGCGAATTGTCATCGACAGTGTGGGGTTACGATGGCAAATCATGGGCCCGATTGTCGACCGCATTGCCCAAAAAGCTGACCGCTCCGGCGATGTGTGCCTACGAAGTGGCAAAGACCGACACAATGTCGTGGAAAACCAGTTATGTGCCTGCCCTCCTGATTTTCGGCGGAGTTGACGAGCAGGGTGCCATTAACCGCGACGTTTACATTTCGCGCGACTTCGGCGTGAACTGGCACAAAGGTGACCAAAACATGCAACTGCCGTCGTATGTCAACGTAGGCGCTGACGCTCAACCGCTCATCTTTAACTCGACATATACTTCGGCGTCGCCTATGGCATGGCGCGGTTACAGCCCCAAAGCATTGCCTCAGGGGTGGAGCGTTAACCCGCAACTTGCCGCCGGTACCCGCGTGGTCAAGCCTATAACAGAGTGGGAAGCACCGTTTATATATCTGTTCGGCGGTTATGATGCTGCCGGCGGACTTTATGACACTGTGTGGCGCGGAGTAATCAATGTGCTGACCTTCCGTCCGCTCTACTAATCAGTTTTCTTTAAAAATCAGCAATGCCGATGACCCGCACAATCTCACGCATATTGATGACACTGGTGGCCGCTATGGCTATCGGCCTGAGCGCGCGCAGTCAGGTGGCCGACTACAAATATGATTTGGGCCTCGAGTTGGGCATGAGCGGCTATTTGGGCGATGCCAACGGCAGCAATATATTCAAGCACCCCGGCTTGGCAGCGTCGGTGACCGGGCGATATATCGCAAATGTGCGCTGGGATATCCGCGTCAATTTAGGGATGCTTAAGTTGTCGGGCAACACTGATGATTATGCAATGGTGCTCCCCGGCGATGCTCACTATAAATTCAGTTCATCGGTCTATGAACTGGGGGGGCGCTTTGAATTTAACTTCTTCCCTTATGGCATAGGCGAACCCTACAAGCACCTGCGCCGCTGGACCCCCTACGCAGCTTTGGGCATAGGCTTCTCTGTGGCGTCATGCGACGGCACCACCTCTTTTGCCCCCAACATACCGATGGCCGTGGGCGTGAAATACAAACTTCGCGAGCGCTGGAACCTGGGCGTCGAGTTTTCGATGACCAAGGTGTTCGGCGACAAAATCGACGGTAACCTGACCGACCTCTACGGCATCAAATCATCATTTGCAAAAAACACCGACTGGTATAGCCGCCTTGCCGTTTCCGTAAGCTATGAATTCGGCAAGCGCTGCGTTACCTGCCATTACGTTGATTAATCTCATGACCGATACAAAGCTCAATCTCAGCAACGTTAACCTGCAGAAGGTGCCCGCCCATGTAGCAATTATCATGGACGGCAACGGACGTTGGGCTCAGGCGCGCGGGATGGAACGCTCGGCCGGCCATGTAGAAGGGGTCAACACCGTGCGCCGCATCACCGAGATTGCCTCGGAAATAGGCGTCAAATATCTCACACTCTACGCTTTCTCAACCGAAAACTGGAACCGCCCGGCCGATGAGGTTGACGCGCTGATGAACCTTATCGTGATGGCTATTGAGCGGGAAACCCCCGATTTGATTGCCAACAACGTGGCTCTGGAGATGATTGGCGATATGGAGCGATTGCCGGAGTTTGCCCGTGAGCGACTCGGCCGCTGCATTGAGCAGACATCTCACTGCACGGGTCTGAGACTGGTGCTTGCATTGAGCTACTCCTCGCGCTGGGAAATTACCCGCGCAGCACGCCTGCTGGCCGAGAAGGTTAAGGAGGGCACACTTTTGCCGGAGCAAATCACCCCCGAACGCTTCTCGTCGGCACTCGCCACTGCCAATTATCCCGACCCCGATCTGCTCATTCGCACCGGGGGCGACCAACGAATATCCAACTTCCTGCTTTGGCAAATCGCTTATGCCGAAATAATTGTGGTTGACACGTTTTGGCCCGATTTTTCAAAGCAACAGTTTGTCGACGCGATAGCTCGCTTCCAAAACCGTGAGCGCCGATTCGGGTTGACAAGCCAACAACTGACCGACAATCCCGGCGACAATCTCCTCAGTTGACACTGCCGCCACTCTTTTATAAACCAAGCATTTCAAGCATACTCCGTCATCTATCACATCCAATGCGAATCAAGATAATTCTACTTACGCTGCTTATAGCTATCACAACCGCGGCCAACGGCCAGACGGCTACCGACACTATATATAATCCCCCGGTGACGTATCAGGGCGTTCCCCGCACCTACGAAATTGCCGGCATCAAAGTGACCGGCGCTCCCAACTACGACGATATGCTTATCATCGGTTATTCGGGGCTACGCATCGGCGACCGCATAGAGGTGCCCGGCAATGATGTTACCTCGGCTATCAAACGGCTTATGCGTCAAGGCTTGTTCAGCCAGGCGCAAATCAAAGTAGAGAAAATCCACGACCGCAAAATCTGGCTTGAAATAGCGCTGCGTACCCTGCCTCGTATCTCGGCCGTCAACTACTACGGCATGAAAAAGTCAGAGCGCGAAGATATTGAGAAAGCGCTCCAGCTGATGAAAGGCAATGTTATCACCCGCAACATCGTCAACCGCGCCAACGATATCGTAAAGCAATATTACGAGAAGAAAGGCTTCGGTAACGCCAAGGTGACCATCAATCTCCACGACGATATCTCTGAGGAGAACCACCAGATAGTTGACATCATCGTTGACAAGCGCGACAAAGTCAAGGTTCACAAAATCTACATCGACGGCAACGAGGTGCTTACCGACGGCCAGTTGCAGCGCGTAATGAAGAAAACCAACGAATATGGCAAGCTGCTCAACATTTTCAAGCAGCGCAAATTCGTGGAGCAGGATTTCCAGGACGACCTTGACCGCATCATAACCAAATATAATGAAAAAGGTTATCGCGACGCAAAAATCCTCAAAGACTCCGTTGCGCCCTACGACGACAAGAGCGTCGACGTTTATATCACTCTTGAAGAGGGCAACCAATACTTCATCAACGACATTACCTGGGTAGGCAACACTATCTACAATACCGACTTCCTGAACAATGTGCTCGGTATCAAGCCCGGTGCCGTCTACAACCAGACTCTCCTGAACAAGCGCCTGAGCGAAGATGACGACGCTGTGTCAAACTACTATATGGACAACGGCTACCTCTTCTATCAGCTCGTGCCGATTGAAAACAATGTCAAGAATGACTCGGTCGACTTGGAGCTGCGCATGTTTGAGGGTCCGCAGGCGCGCATCAACAAGGTTGTCATCAACGGCAACGACCGATTATATGAAAAGGTTATCCGCCGCGAGCTTCGCGTTAAGCCGGGTGAACTGTTTTCCAAAAACGACCTTATGCGCTCGGCCCGCGAAATCGCCCAGACCGGCCACTTCAATCCGGAGTCGATGGATATTCGCCCCGAACCTAACGAAGAGAACGGCACGGTCGACGTTATTTTCAATCTTGAGTCGAAAGCCAACGACCAGATCGAGTTCTCGCTCGGCTGGGGTCAAACGGGCATCATCGGCAAGCTCTCTTTGAAATTCACCAACTTCTCAATCCAAAATCTTTTCCATCCGAGCAGCTACAAAGGCATCATTCCGCAAGGTGAGGGCCAAACGTTCACCATCTCGGCTCAAACCAACGCCCGCTACTATCAGGCCTACTCGGTGTCGTTCCTTGACCCGTGGTTTGGCGGTAAGCGCCCCAACTCGCTATCGGTCAGCGCATTCTATAGCCGCCAGACAGGCGTAAACTCGTCGTACTACAACTCTAACTGGTCAAACCCCTATCTCTATGGCGGTTATGGCTACGGTTACGGCTACGGCTCCAACTACAACGATTACTACCAAAACTCAATCGAAAACGCCTACGACCCCAACAAGTTACTCCAGATGGCGGGTATCACCGTGGGCCTCGGTAAACGCTTGTCATGGCCCGATGATTATTTCTCATTCACCACCGAGCTGTCGTATAACTGGTATTACCTCAAAAACTGGGAATACCTCTACTATATGAACAACGGCACATCCAATGCTCTCGTGCTCGGCCTGACCTTGCAGCGCAATTCAATCGATAACCCTCTCTACACCCGCCGCGGCTCTACTTTCTCGCTCAACCTGCAGTTGACTCCTCCGGCTTCGCTCTTCTCGAAAAACCGCAACTGGAAAGAGCTTTCAGAGGAAAACACCCCGGCAGCCAAGAAAGAGATGTATCGATGGATTGAATATTGGAAACTCCGCTTCAAGTCGCGCACCTACACTCCGCTTACATCGCATGACACTTACACGCTCGTACTTATGACCCGTGCCGATATCGGTTTGTTGGGGTCTTACAACAAATATTTGAAATCGCCATTTGAAACCTTCTATGTGGGTGGTGACGGCATGTCAGGTTCCTATACCTACGCAACCGAAACCATAGGCCTCCGTGGCTACGATAACGGCCAGCTGACCCCCTGGGGTAAGGAAGGCTATGCCTACACCCGCTTCGGCCTCGAGCTCCACTTCCCCTTCATGCTCCAGACCTCGACCACAATCTATGGCCTGGCATTCGTGGAAGGTGGTAACGCATGGACCTCGGTTAAGGATTTCTCACCCTTCGATCTTAAGCGTTCGGCCGGTGTCGGTGTGCGCATCTTCCTCCCGATGGTGGGTATGATGGGTATCGACTGGGCATACGGTTTCGACAAAGTGTTTGGCGAAAAGGGCGGCTCTCACTTCCACTTCATTCTCGGTCAGGAATTCTAATGTGACAGCTGCCGGCGAATGACTGCTGCCGGCGTTAGCATTATTTCACATTCCCGACGATAAACTTTTAAGCTCCCCGAGCGTCTAACACGATATAACTCTTAAATCAACACTGATATGAAACGACTGTTTTTAGCACTTTTGGTTGCCGCCGGCTTCTCAATCGCAGCAAGCGCTCAGAAATATGCGCTTATCGACACTGAATATATACTTAAAAACGTACCCTCTTACGAAATGGCCAATGAGCAGCTCAATCAGCTCTCACAGCGCTATCAAAAAGAGGTCGACAACCTCTATCAACAAGCCGATAACCTCTATAAATCTTACATTGCCGACAAGGTGTTTCTTACCGACGACCAGGTTAAAAAACGCGAGCAAGCGGTAATGGCCAAAGAGAAAGAAGCTGCCGAACTCAAGCAAAAATATTTCGGACCCGAAGGGGAGCTCTACAACAAGCGCCAATCGCTTTTGAAGCCAATCTTCGACGACCTCTATGAAGCCACCAAGAAAGTGGCCGAGGAGCGTGGCTATCAGATGATAGTCGACCGGGCTTCGTCGGCAGGCATCATTTTCGCCTCGCCCCGCATCGATGTCAGCAATGAAGTGCTCAACAAATTGGGTTATTCAAAATAATCGCTTATCTTTGCATTATCAAATTCAAAAATAACAATTCAAACACATCACTCTAATTTATCATGATTAAGAAAATTCTCGTAGCTATTGCCGTAGCTCTCCCTATGCTCGCCGTAGCTCAATCGCCCAAATTCGGCGTTGTTTCAGCTGAAGAAATCTTTGCAGCTATGCCCGAAAGCAAAACAGCTCAGGAGCAAATCGCAGCATCTTCAAAACAATATGAGGATGAATATGCCAAGCTCAACGAGGAAATGCAAAAGAAATTCTCAGAATATCAAGCTCTCCGCGACGACGCTTCTACTCCCCAATCAATCAAAGACCGCCGCTTGCAAGAGGTGCAGGAACTTGACCAAAAAGCTCAACAATTCCTCGCTACCGCTCAACAAGACCTCCAACGTCAAAGCGCCCAACTCCAACAACCCATCCAGGAAAAGCTCATGAAAGCTATCCAGGAAGTGTCGGCCAACGGCAACTTTACAATGGTGTTCCCTGCCGGCGTTGCAATCTACACAGCTACCGACGTTATCGATATCACCGCTCAAGTTAAAGCCGCTCTCGGCATCAAATAATCCCCCTGAACTTAACCACTTAAAGCGCCTTGACCGCCCCCGGCAGTCAGGGCGCTTTTGTGTGTTCCGGCCAAGTTTTTTTGGGGATTATTGGAGAGAGTAAAATTCGCTGCTACGGATGCTACCTTGCTCCCTGCAATCTGAATCTTTACTTTTCCTGCTACACCTGCTATATCCCTCCCCGGTGGCGCGGTCGTGGCAGGGCATGACCGAAAAACGACAGATACAATCTATAAGCGATAGCAATATTTTGAAATAAAGCCGAGTGGGTGTGAACATAACTGCGATGCAAGGGGTTTTATTCTTAAAAGACCCTTTTTTATCTTAGTTACAAGAAAAACACACTGACACATTCACCTTTATTTATTTATGACTATGTGGGAACACGACATCTTACCGTTTTTCGTCAAGAACCCGGCAATGGCTATTTTCCTGGTGCTGTCGCTGGGTTACCTCATTGGCAAGCTGAAATATAAAATGCTGTCGCTGGGAACGGTTACAAGCGTTTTGTTAGTAGGCGTAGGCGTAGGCATTCTGATGCCCGGCGTAAAGATTTCCGAGCCGATGAAAACAGTTTTCTTCTTGCTTTTCCTATTCGCTATCGGCTATAGCGTTGGTCCGCAATTTTTCCGCAGTTTCAAGAAAACCGGTTTACCTCAGGTTGGGTTTGCCGCCCTTATGTGCGTTATATGCTTGGGCGTGACTTATCTCTGCGCCCGCATTGCCGGTTACGATGCCGGCGAGTCGGTAGGCTTGTTTGCCGGCGCTCAGACCTCGTCGGCCGTCATTGGCGTAGGGCAGGAAACAATATCCGGCCTTCCGATTGATGCTGCCCAAAGAGAGTCGATGAGCAATGTGATTCCTGTAATCTATGCGGTTACATACGTGTTTGGTACTGCGGGCTCGGCTTGGATTATCGCATTCGTAGGGCCGATGTTCTATGGCGGTTTGAAAAAATGTCGTCAGGCTTGTAAGGACGAAGAAGCCAAGATGGGCGAGTCTATCGCCGACCAACCCGGATATGCATCATCACTCCGCCAGGTAGCTTTCCGCTGCTATACCGTTCAAAACGACTGGTTCACAGCTGCCGGGCGCAAGGTGTCGGAGCTTGAAGCCTACGTTGCAGATCAAGGGCGCAGATTGTTCGTTGACCGCATCCGACATGAAGGCACTGTTATCGACACCCCCAAAGCTGACCAGCTCATCTACCCCGGCGACCATATCGTGCTCTCAGGCCGTCGTCAATACATCATCGGCGAGGAGCAATGGATTGGTCCCGAAACAGTCGATCCGCAATTGCTCAACTTTGCAATTCGAGAGCAACCCGTTCTGGTTTCGAAGAAAGATATCAGGGGCTTGACTGTAAAACAGCTGTTTGAACGCGACTTTATGCACGGCGTCAGCATTCGCTCAATCAAGCGCAATCAATCCATGACATTGCCTATCAAGACTAACGTGACGCTCGAAGCGGGCGATATGGTGACACTCGTCGGCATGCCTTACGATGTTGCGACGGCAGCTGCGGCAATCGGCCACGAACAGAAACAAACCACTGCAACCGATATAATTTTCGTCAGTCTCGGCATTTTGATTGGCGGTATACTCGGCGTGCTCTCATTCAAGGCAGGTAATGTGCCCATATCGCTTACCATCTCTGGCGGCGCATTGGTAATGGGTCTGATATTCGGATGGTGGCACAGTCGCCGTCCTGACTACGGCCAGATGCCCGAAGCGGCCAACTTTATTTTCCGCGACCTCGGCCTGAATATGTTTATTGCCTGCGTGGGTATAAACTGTGGACCCGACTTTATTACCGGATTCAAATCCGTGGGCGTTATGATTTTTGTTTGGGGCGCTATCGCAACAGCTGTTCCCCTTATCATCGGCACAATTGCAGCCCGCTACGTTTTCAAGTTTACCCCCGGCACGGGGTTGGGTTGCGTGGCCGGCGCCCGCACCACCACCGCCGCTCTCGGCGCCTTGGAAGAGTCGCTTCAATCATCAGTGCCTGCTATGGGCTATGCGATTACATACGCCGTCGGCAACACGCTCTTGATTCTTTTCGGCGTAGTTATGGTGTTGCTTTGCGCTTAGCACCTCTATACTCAGTTGAAAAAATTAACTTAATCTCCCCAATATTATGAAACACATGGATAAAATCACGGTTGATGCCGACCTCGCCAAGCTCTCTCCGTTTGAACTTAAAGGCGAAATCATAGCTAAAGCAGCCGACAAAATCAAAAACGACGCTAACACCCTGCTCAACGCCGGCCGAGGCAACCCTAACTGGATTGCAACCGAAGCGCGCGATGCTTACTTCGCCTTAGGCCAATTTGCCATGAGCGAATGTCGCCGCGACTTCTATCTCCCCGAAGGCATTGCCGGAACCCCTGAAAAGGCCGGCATCGCTGCCCGCTTCGAGCAGTGGATGAAAGATAACATCAAAGTGCCCGGTGTGGAATTTCTCCAAAAGGCCTACATCTACTGCCTGATAGAGCTGAGCGCCGACCCCGATGCTCTCGTTGCGGAATGGGCAAGTGGCATTATAGGCCACGATTATCCGACTCCTCCCCGCATTCTCCGCTACACCGAGGTTATCACCCGCAAATATCTCGAATGGGCACTCTGCGACAACCGACCTGCCGAAGGCTCAAAATTCGACCTCTTTGCAGTGGAAGGCTCAACTGCCGGCATGTGCTATGCTTTCGACGTTCTGAAACAGAACTTCCTGCTCAAGCCGGGCGATCACGTTGCCCTGATGGTGCCTATCTTCACCCCCTATATTGAGATTCCTCAACTCAAGGAGTTTGACTATGATGTGCTCAATCTCCGTGCCGACGGAATGACTCCCGAGGGCATCCACACTTGGCAAGTGGCACCCGAAAGCATTGCCAAGCTCAAAGACCACAAATATAAAATGCTCTTTGTGGTCAACCCCTCCAATCCCCCAAGCTACGCTCTCGACCAAGCCACTGTCGACGCCCTCAAAGAAGTCGTCGAGGCCAACCCTGACTTGATGATTCTGACCGACGACGTCTATGGCACTTTCGTCGACGGCTATCGCAGCCTTATTGCAGAGCTGCCTTACAACTCAATGTCGTGCTATTCATTCTCGAAATATTTCGGTGCAACCGGCCAACGCCTTGCAGTGACAGCGCTCGAGCCCGACAATGTTTACGACTACCTGATTACCAAGCTCTCTGATGAAGAGAAGGCTATACTTGAGCAGCGCTATCAGTCGCTGACCACCGATGTGCCCGGATTGAAATTTATCGACCGAATGGTGGCCGAAAGCCGATTGGTTGCCCTCAACCACACAGCCGGCCTTTCAACCCCGCAGCAAATTCAAATGTCGCTCTTCGGTCTCGGCTCATTGGTCGACAATGCTCAGCGCGACGGAGCTTACCATAAACGGATGCTTCGACTTATCCACGACCGCTACAATACTCTTTGGAAAAGCTTCGGCTTTGAAATGCCCGAGGATAAACTTCGCGCCGACTACTATTCTGAAATCGACCTTATGGTCTGGGCCAAGAAGCTCCACGGCCAGGAATTTGCCGACTTTATCAACGACAATTACGATCCCCTGTCAGTCGTCTTTCGTTTGGCATCAGAGTCAGGCAGCGTAGTGCTCAACGGCGACGGTTTCGACGGCCCGAAATGGAGCATCCGAGTTTCGCTTGCCAACCTTAATGAGGAGGATTATAGCCGCATCGGCGCCGACATTCGCCATGTGCTCGACGAATATGCCAAAGAATGGCGCGCCTCACTCCGCGAAAAGAAATGACCGCCACTCTTTCCGAAAGCATCCTTTCGCCGAAAAGAGAATATCCAATCTCTGTGATTAGGTTACACTAACCCGGTTCTTAACCTGTGAACAACAAAAACGCCCCGACCCTACGGATCGAGGCGTTTTTAACTATATCGGCAACTCACTGCCGGGTAATCAGATTATAGGCCGAGGGTGGCGGAGAGGGAGTGGGTGGAGTTGAGGGTGAAGTTGACCAGTGTGCTGCACTCGTTGTTGGTGTCCATGCGGAAGTTGGAGATGGTGAATTTAGGAGCGGCTGTGCTTTCAAATTCAGGGGTAAATTCCTCGGCCATTTGCAAGCTGACTCCATTGTCGTCAACGGTGAAGGGGATATCCTTCAACACAATCTGGCTGTAATTGTAGTTGTTATAGCGGAGATTGTTGATGTAGATTCTGGCTTTGCCCGTTTCTGAGTATAGGACATAGGAATAGACAGCGTTGTTTTGCTCGGTGAATTCGCCGTTGGCAAGGTCGGTGATAACGGTTGACCCGACAACTGCAACTTCGTTCTGGACTGTGGTGGCTGTATAGGTGTTGTCGTAAGTGAATGTGAAGTTGTAGCTTTCGCCGCGGCGGTTAAATCCGGGGAGCATATATTCGCTAATCATCACGCGGAGAGAATTGAGCGTGTGGCCCACTTCTACGCCGTTTTCCTTTACGGTGGCAGTGAGGTTGTTGCCGGTGATTACCAACTTGCCGTTGACGTTCTGATAGGGGAGGTCTTTCACTTCAAAGTTGAAGGGCTTGGTTTCGGCATTGGGCTTGAAGTTGCCCACGATGAGCGAGTAGCGGTTGGTGGCGTAGTCGCGTGTGAGCTTATAGACTGTACCCTGATTGATATATGCGTTGTCAGAGCCGAGCGTTTTGATGCGGGTAAAGTTAGTGGCGTAGGCCACGCTGAATGTGTTGTCGCCCTCTTCGTTTTTCAGACAAGATGTCAGGGCGGTAAAAATCACTATAAGAGTGAGCGAAAGATTGATAATTCGGTTCATAATTATTTGAATGAGAGATTATAGCGGAGAGTGATGCCGAAGCGTCGGGGATTGCCGCGCTGAACAAAGGCATTTCTCATAGAAACGAAATAAAAGGTAGAGAATTGTGTATCGGTCAGGTTTTCGCCCCAAATTTCAACGTCGAGCCATTTGGTGCGCAGATTGACCGAGGCCGACATGGTGGCGTAGAAAGGTTGTGAGAGCGAGTTGGCTTCGTTCCACCATATCTTGCCCACACCGCGACACCCTACGGTTGCTTCCACCGCGGTCAGCGGTCCTGCCGACAGGTGAGTGGAGTAGGTGGCGGCTCCAAACAGAGTGTTTTCGGGAGCGTATGGCACGTGATTGCCTTTATAATCGGCCCGGCCATCGTTGAATTGGCGGAATTTGGCCGAAGCAAGGCCATAGGAGGTGTCGATGCGCCAATGGTCGTTGATGCGGTAGTCAACGGCGAGCTCAAAGCCTACGGAGCGCGTGCGACCGGCGTTGGCCATCATTCGTCCGGTTGTAGTGCCCTCGGGGAACACGGTCATCTGCTGATTGCGGCAATCTATGAAGAAGGTGGAGAGGTCGATGTTGAGGTTGTTGTCGAGCAGATGTGATGAAAAGTTGAGCTCGTAGTTCCACGATGTTTCCGGCTTGTAAGAGATTATTTCGTCAACGTCATAGTCGGCTGCATCTCCCATCGACTCCATGAGAGCTTGCTGCAGAATGTCGGAAAACATTTGGGTGTTGTAGCCCCCGGCCTTATAGCCCTTGGCCCATACGAAGCCAACCGAGAGGGCAGGGCAGAAGTCGTAGGCGATTTTGACCTCGGGGAGCAGCTGGAGCGAGTGCATCGACAGGCGATCAGCCAGGTCGACGGCGAAGGGAATGGTGCGGACCGGTCGTTCCGTCGGGCCCGCTTGCATATAGAGGGTCAGCGAGCCTGAGGCGGCGCTGATGTAGTCGATAGCTGTGCGCTCCCACGCCAGGCGCAGGGCGGCGGAGAGTCGCAGGCGCCCTAAGTTGAGCTGGCTTTTGTGGTATAGAGCCCAACCTTGATTATGGGTCAGGAAATCGCTTCCTAACAGGAGCTGTCGCTCGTCGAAGCGCATCGACATTACCCCACCCCCCATGGCTGAATTCATCGGCCCTTCGATGAGCTGTTGCAGACCGGTGTCGTGGAAAGTAACGGGAGCAGTCATGTTGCTCCGACGCAAGAAGCCGAATGCTCCGGCGAGCCAGTTGTATTTCTCCCCTTTGCCGGTGGCGACCAAATCTTGCGTCAGCGCCCATTCGTGGCGTTTCTGAGTGAGCACGAAATAGTCGGCCGGGAGGAAGTCCTGGTCAAGCGTCAGATTGTCGTTGATATATTGAAATGAGGTGATCGACGAAATGTTGATCTTATCGCCGAACCATCGCATTGTCAGTCCGTCGACCACCGACGTGCGCCGATAGAAGCAGGTGTCGTTATGGCTGATTTGGCCTGTTTCGACCGATTGGTAAGGGAATCCTCCCTGGCGGGTAACGGTTGCCCACGCGGCATTTTCGAGCAGGAAAGCGCCTGAAGGACGCCAGGCCAACTTGATTTTGCCCAATCCCTGCCGCTCGTTGTCGATTTTTTTGCCGTTGTAGAGATTTGTGAAAAAACCGTCGGTGGAGTAGTAAGCCCCCATTGCGGCGAGTGCTATCTTGTCGGTAGGGCGGGTGTAGACTCCGGCCGAAAGCCGGTAGGTATTGGCCGAGCCATATTCGGCTTGCGCTTTTACCCCCTGATATTGCATCGGCGAGAGAGTGGTCAGGTTGATGACTCCCCCCATGGTATTGCGTCCGTAGAGCGTTGACTGCGGGCCGCGGGCCACTTCGGCCCTGATAATGTCGGGAAATGAGAAATCGTAGGCATCCTTGTTGAGCACCGGCACGTTGTCAACGTTCAACCCAACGACCGGCTGGTCGATCCTCGATCCGAGGCCGCGTACATAGATTGAGGAGGTCATCCTTGACCCATATTGCGGCATATAGAAGTTGGGGGCAATTTCACTGAGTTGTTTCAGCCCGTTGACATCGTAGCGCTCTATGGTGTTTTCGCTCAACATAGTGACGGTGGTCGGAAATTGATAACGCGAGACAGCCTTGATTGATTGCACGGTGATTTCGTTGAGCGACAACACGGTGTCGGCCGGCGTTGGGGCGGCTCCAATCGGCTCTGAGGCCGTTGATTCGGTCGCTTTAGCCCCAAAGGAAGCAGATGCTGAAAGAAATAGTAAAATGGAAACGATTGATTTCATGATGCAATAAGCGCGGTATCCGATAGCCGCGATTGGGAAATGAAATGCAAAATTACGAATTTTTTTTGGCACGGATAGTGGTTATTTGCGAGAAAATTGTTAAATTTGGCCTGAAAAATCTGTTCTTCAATCAGCAATCACCCCGATGGCAACCACTCCGGCCGAAGATTTCCAACTCATCAACCGCTTGCGCGACAGCTCTACCTGCCGCGAGGCTTTTGGTGAAGTTATCGCTGCCTACAGTGAGCCCCTCTATTGGCAGATACGCCGATTGGTCAACAGTCACGACGATGCCAACGACCTCCTCCAGGAGACATTCCTTAAAGCCTGGAGCTCAATCGAGAATTTCAGAGGCGACGCCAAGCTATCCACTTGGCTCCACAAAATCGCCATCAACGAGTCGATCACATTCCTGAATAAAGAAAAGAAGCGCCGGAACCTCTCGCTCGACGACGAAGAATCGATGCTTATCAACGCAATCGAAACCGATAAAGATATCGACGGCGACGAATTGGCCCTACAGCTCCGCAAAGCCATCGCCTCTCTCCCCGAAAAGCAGCGCCTCGTGTTCAATATGCGCTACTACGACGAAATGAAATATGACCAAATCGCCGAAATCTTAGGCACATCGGTCGGCGCCCTCAAAGCCTCCTATCATTTGGCTGTCAAAAAGATAGAAGCCTTCTTTGCCGACATCGAAACTTAACCTCATAATCGCGTCAGTAAAAATTTATCTCCGGCCGATTAAACCTCCGGCCGCCTCAATAGTCAAACAAATAACCAAACCCCTGCACCCTTCACTTCAAAAACTCACCGCAGGAATTGGCTGAGAAAATATAAAACAATAATTTACATGGAAAAGAAAAGCGATATACTCTCCCGCATTGACCGCCGCACCGGCATGACGGTGCCCGACGGTTATTTCGCCGACTTTGCCAAAAATATGGCCCTGTCACTTCCCGAAAAGGAAGTGACAGAGTTGCCACGTCGCTCCTTCTGGCAAAAAGCCCGCCCGTTTGTCTACATGGCGGCTATGTTTGCCGGCATCTGGTGCATGATGAAAATGTTTACCCTCATGGGCGGAGCCAATGCCAGCCTCGACATCGAGCACTATCCCGGAGTTACCACAGCGCTATCCAACGACCATTTCGTCAACGAATATGTGGCCCCCGATGTCGACCAGTTCGATATCTACGACGACCTCTTCAATCAGGAAGAAATAACCCCCGAAGAGTTCTTTGACTTCGACCCCGAGGCCGAAACCGGCATCGACGGTGATGAAAACTTTGTTTACCCTGACCAATTCTGACTATGAAACGACTTTTCGCAATTTTGCTGCTTATAGCTGCTGTTAGTGGCTATGCCGCAGCCCAATCAACTGACGAGCCCGGCTCTGCCCAATGGGCTAAGGAAGTGAGAGAGTTCAAACACTCTTTCCTCGCCCGCGAGCTCGGCCTGACGCGCGAGCAGGAGCCACGCTTCTTTAAAGTCTACGACGCAATGGAAGACGAAATTGCACAAGTCAACTCCGATACCCGCCAGCAAGAGCGCCGCTTGCTCGAAGCCCCCGACGGTCAGATAACCGACCTCGAATACGACCAGGCCGTTCAAGCCCTCTTCGAGCTCAAAAAGAAAGAGGCCGACATTGAGTTGCGCTATCTCCCCGAGCTTAAGGAAGTGCTCAATAAAAAGCAACTCTTCAAGCTCAAAAGCGTTGAGCGCAAATTCTCCATGACCCTTATGCGTCGCCATCACGACCTTAAGAAAGGAGGCGATAAGGCAACCCGCCAATCAGCCTCTAAGCGCAAATCTTAGACCAACCGTTGCAAAAATTGCGGAACGTGCTCTTGAAGAGTCACATTCGTATCCATCACTACGCCGCCTTCACGTCAACCTTGCGTTGAGGGTGGCGTAGCTTTTTTTAATTTATTATTAAACATATAAAGATTGGGTCAGTCGCAAAAGGCGGTTGAAATTTCATAAAACCGAGTAAAGAATTTTTCTTCACATTGAGCTGCGCAGCAGCGACATTTATGCCAAACCTTGGACGTAGTCCGAGTAGGTAAAGTCAAAAGAGGCGTTGAGTCCACGCTGAAAGTGTGGACGATGTTTAGCAAACAAAAGAATATCTACCGGATTCTTTCATATTTAACAACCGCTTTTTTTACATTGACCCGTTTATTTTACAATCGTCGCCCTCCCTCGTCCGCCACAAATGAAACCAATGTATCTTTTTTTTGCCGATTAGGCAAAAAATCGTAACTTTGTGGTTGAAAAATTAACCGGAAAACCAATCGTCGACATTTAAGTGAGATTTACATTTAGATTTCGCTCTCTTCTTGTTGTGCTCCTGCTCTTTTTAGCGGGGGCTTCAATGCGTTGTAATGCCTTCTCATTTCAGCTCGACTCCATTGCCGCTATGGGCAAGTTCCCCCGGTTTTGCGTCAACACTTATCGTTGGGGCGACAAATTTTTCAATGGTTACGACACCGCCTACGTCGTCGGCACCGGCTACAAGTTCAATGGCAAAATACGCATGGAATCGTGGACCGATTATTATCATCCCCGTTTCAGCAACAACACCCGCATGAACATGATTGCCGACCCGACTACCTCTCTCGGCTTCTATCTCAACTATCTGGCCGTATCGGTAGGGTATGATATCAACATGGGGAAACTATTCGGTGGAAAAGCCGACGGCCGCAAGCGCTGGCAGTTCGGCTTCAGCTGTATGCTCTTCTCGGCCGACCTTTATTTTATCCGCAACGACGTCGGCACCACAATCCGCTCTATCTATGTGCCCGAACAGCCTACTCAGCGGGTCAACATCCCTTTCGATGGCATCAACACCACCGAATGGGGTCTCAATGCCTATTATTTCTTCAACCACAAGCGCTATTCCCAGGCAGCTGCGTTCTCTTTCTCCCGAATCCAGCTCAAATCGCAAGGCTCGTTCTTTGCCGGCATCGCCTACACTAATCAAAACTTCATGTTTGATTTCGCCAAGCTCCCCGAGGAGTATATCCGGGATATCCCCGTAACCGACTACACGCTCAAAACCCACAACTATGCTTTTCAATTCGGGTATGGCTACAACTGGGTGTTCCACCCCAAATGGAATTTCGGCGTGACCATTGCCCCGATGCTCGGCTGGACCTCCGGCACCATCGTTGAGCAGGCTGACCGTGGCAAGTCATTCGCCTTTCTGCTCCGTGGCAAGCTTGGCATGGTGTGGAACCACAAGCAATGGTTCGCTTCAAGCATATTCTCCTTCCAGGGTAATCTCGTCGGCACCAAGGAACACGCTCTCCTCACATCTTATCTAACATTTGAACTCTCAGCCGGCTACCGGTTTAATATCTGGTAACTGCCCCCTAATCCGCAATCCCATGAATCAATCACCCCAACGCATAGCAATCCTCGGCTCTACAGGCTCCATCGGCACTCAGGCCCTCGACGTGGTCAGTCGCTACCCCGAGCGCTTCAATGTGACGCTCCTCGTAGCCGGCTCCCGGGTTGACACGCTTATTCAGCAGGCTATCAGATTCCGCCCTTCAATGGCTGTTATTGCTGATGAGTCAAAGCTTTGGAAACTCCGCGACGCGCTTGCTCCGCTCGGCATCGAGACAACCGCCGGCGCCACCGCTGTGGCCGACGCTGTTACCCGACCCGACATCGACACTCTGCTGACAGCCACCGTGGGCTATTCCGGCCTTGCCCCCACTCTCCGCGCAATCGCAGCCAATAAAGATATCGCCCTTGCCAATAAAGAGACCCTCGTCGTTGCCGGCGCTATCGTTAAGGAGGCTCTCGCCGCCTCGTCGTCAAAGATTATTCCCGTCGATTCCGAGCACTCGGCCATCTACCAGTCATTGGTAGGGGAGGACCCCGCCTCCGTCGAGCGATTGATTATCACTGCTTCAGGCGGCCCATTCCGTAAGGCTTCCAAAGCCGAAATCGACAACGCCACGGCCGAGCAGGCCCTCCGCCACCCCAATTGGTCGATGGGTGCCAAAATCACCGTCGACTCCGCCACTATGGTCAACAAAGCCTTTGAAATAATCGAGGCCCGATGGCTCTTCGACGTGCCTTTTGAAAAGATCACCCCCCTGGTCCACCCTCAGTCAATCGTCCACTCAATGGTTGAATTCACTGATGGAGCCATTAAGGCCCAGCTCGGCACTCCCGATATGCGCCTACCCATCCAATACGCTCTCGGCCACGCCACCCGCATGCCTCAGGCAGCATCCTCGCTCACTCTCGGCTTGCTCGCTAACCTGACTTTTGAGCGCCCCGACACCGACCGCTTCCCCGGTCTGCTCCTGGCCGAAACCGCCCTCACCCGCGGTGGTAATGCGGCATGCATCATCAATGCAGCCAACGAAATTGCCGTGGCCTCTTTCCTTCGAGGCGACATTCGCATGGGGCGCATCGTCGACATAATCAACGAAACTCTCGCCCGCGCCTCATTCGTGGACAATCCCTCCTATGAGCAGCTCGTGGCCACCAACACTGAAGCGCGCGCAATAGCTCAATCCCTCATAAGTAACTGTTGAAAATTAAATTATACTATATGCGAGATGGAAAT
>CAMWUH010000004.1 GCA_947177325.1 uncultured Bacteroidales bacterium | reverse complement strand
AAACGTGGAGAAGCGCTTAACACCTGTTTAAGCGCTTCTTTTTTTTGGGTCAATGCAAAAAAGCGGTTGTTAAATATGAAAGAATCCGGTAGATATTCTTTGTTTGCGCAACATCGTCCACACTTTCAGCGTGGACTCACTGCTTACAGGCTGCCTTAGACCTCGGGTTGCACCCGAAGTTTGGCATAAACGTCGCTGCTGCGCAGCTCAATGTGAAGACAAATTCTTTACTCGGTTTTTTAACACTTCAACCTGGTTTGCGACTGACCCGATTTCTTAGGATGCATCCGCTCCGCGGATATTTTAGACGCCCAGGGGATAGGGAGCGATAAGCCAAATAAGCCAAATAAGCCAAATAAGCCAAATAAGCCGAATAAGCCAATAAGGCCAATAGGCCAATAAGCCGAATAAGGGAAAATAGGGCAGGCCGGGGTCCCGCAACCTTGAGGGTTAGATGATCAGGCCTAAAAAAGAGAACGTGAACTATCCTCGCGGAAGGTTCACGTTGTAGCCCATAGGAGAATCGAACTCCTCTTTCAAGAATGAAAATCTTGCGTCCTAACCGATAGACGAATGGGCCGGAGTATATGTATTATTTTATGAAGTATTCGAAGCTATGTGCTCGCGCATTTTTGCTTCTTGGGGATGTAATGAGTTAAGATAGTTCTTAACTGAAGGGAGGAGTCGCTTCGTCAGCGACGATTTGGGGAAGGGAATATTCTATATTTCGGATTGGATGATTCGAAAATAAGGGGGAAGAGAGCATATCAACGATGCTAAGAAGCTTAGGAAAGCTTATTAGGCAGCGAGTTTGTTGATATGTTTTTGGATTTTGCTCTTGAGGTTGGCTGCTTTGTTTTTAGAGATGGTCTTTTTGGCAGCGAGTTTGTCGAGCATGGCGGTCAATTTAACGAATGCGGCTTGAGCTTCAGCTTTGTCGGTCATTTTGCGAACGCGACGAACGGCGTTACGACAAGTTTTAGCGTAGTAGCGGTTGCGCAGACGGCGAGCTTCGGTCTGACGAATTCTCTTAATTGATGATTTATGGTTTGCCATTATAATACTTTAATTATTATGCTTTGTTAATTGTAGCCCATAGGAGAATCGAACTCCTCTTTCAAGAATGAAAATCTTGCGTCCTAACCGATAGACGAATGGGCCCCGTTATTGCACAGGGAATTCCCTTTTGCGGTTGCAAAGTTAAAACGATTTTTTTATACGGCCAAATTTTTTCACATTTTTTTTTGAAAATGTTGATTTCCGCAATATCCCGGATGATAGGGATTATCGGCTTTTAACCATTTTGAGCACCTGAGCTGACCGTGCCGGCAGATAGAGTTTGAGCCATTCTTTGCCGGTAGGGGCATAGAGAGGATCGTGGTTGGTGAGGTGGTCAACAGAGTCGTCAACGTTGCCGTAGCCTCCGAATTGTGGGTCGTCGGAGTTAAGAACGAGTCGGTATTTCCCTGCCGGGGCGAGGAAGCCGTAGTCGGTGAAGGAACGAGTCGGGGAGAAGTTGAACACGAACACGAGATTGCCGCGACGGAAGGCGAGCACCTGGTCGTCGTCTTTTTCCCAGAGTTTTTCGATGCCAAGCGCTTGGAAATTGTAGACTGAGCTGATGAGCTCGACCATGGCGTTGTCGAAGGCGTTGAGATATTTGTACTGGAGGTCCTGGCGGTCAACGAGGTCCCATTGACGGCGGGCATATTTGTAGCTCCAGCCGTTACCTTCGCGGGGAAAGTCGATCCATTCGGGGTGACCGAATTCGTTGCCCATAAAGTTTAGGTAGCCACCGTTGATTGTAGCGGCGGTTACGAGGCGGATGAGCTTGTGGAGAGCGATGCCGCGAGCCACGGCCATGTTGTTGTCGCCCACTTGCATGTGCCAGTACATTTGGTCGTCGATGAGGCGGAAGATGATGGTTTTGTCGCCGACGAGGGCTTGGTCGTGGCTTTCGACGTAAGAGATTGTTTTTTCGTCGGCGCGTCGGTTAGTCAGTTCCCAGAAAATGGATGTCGGGTGCCAGTCTTCATCTTTTTTCTCCTTGAGGGTTTTAATCCAATAGTCGGGCACACCCATAGCCATGCGATAGTCGAAGCCGATGCCACCATCTTTAATTTTTGTGGCCAGACCCGGCATTCCGCTCATTTCTTCGGCAATAGTGATTGCGTGGGGATTGATTGCGTGGATAAGCTTGTTGGCGAGTGTAAGATAGGTGATTGCGTTGGTGTCCTGGTTGCCGTCGTAATAGTCGGCATAACCGCCAAACGCTTTGCCAAGGCCGTGGTCGTAGTAGAGCATGGAAGTGACGCCGTCGAAGCGGAAGCCGTCGAAGCGGAATTCTTCGAGCCAATATTTGCAGTTGGAGAGGAGGAAGTGGAGCACTTCGTTTTTGCCGTAGTCGAAGCAGAGGGAGTCCCAGGCGGGATGTTCGCGACGGTGATCGCCATAGAAGTAAAGGTCGTAGGAACCGTCGATGCGGCCGAGTCCTTCGTTTTCGTTTTTAACGGCGTGGGAGTGTACGATGTCCATGATTACGGCTATGCCGAGCGAGTGGGCTTCGTCGATAAGAGCTTTGAGCTCTTCGGGAGTTCCGAAACGGCTTGAGGGGGCGTAGAAATTGCTGACGTGATAGCCGAAAGAGCCGTAATAGGGATGCTCCTGAATGGCCATGATTTGGATGGCGTTGTAGCCGTCGGCAGCGATGCGGGGGAGGATTTTTTTGCGGAATTCATCGTAGGTGCCCACGCCTTCGCGCTCCTGTGCCATGCCTATGTGACATTCGTAGATGAGGAGAGGGCGAGTGTCGGGGGTGAAGTCGTCGACGCGCCATTGATATTGCTCTGCAGGATCCCACACTTGAGTGGAGAATATGTGGCTTTGCTCGTCTTGAACCACACGGCGGGCATAAGCGGGGATGCGCTCACCTTCGCCACCGTTCCAGTGCACTTTCATTTTATACAAATCGCCATGCTTGATGGAGGTTGCGGGGAAGCGTCCTTCCCAAACGCCGTTGCCTATCGGCTTGAGCTGATAGCGGGCGAGTTCTTTCCAGCCCGAGAAGTCTCCAACGAGGGTTATTGCAGTGGCGTTAGGCGCCCATTCGCGGAACACCCAGCCTTGGTCGTCGCGATGGAGGCCGAAATAATGGTGGGCGTTGGCAAAGTTTTTGAGAGAGCGAGAACCCTTGATGAGTTGTTTCTCTTTTTGAACGGCATCGTTGTGGCGTCCTTCGATGGCGGGGGCGAAAGGCTCGAGCCAGGGATCGTTTTTGAGGATGTTGAGCTTTGGCATGGCTTATAGATTAGGTGTTGGATTTTAGGAATTATGAGTTTGGAATTGTAGGATAGGAGCCGGAGAGATGTAGGGGTTGCAGTTGACAAATTTAATATTAAAGTTGGGGATTTGCAACATTAGTGTGTTTTTTTGTTGCGTGGTGAGGATGAAATGGAGGTTATGCAGACCCGCGTCAGCAGTCAACGTGGTCGATTACATCGTCAGTCAGATACCAGAGGTGGGCTCTGATGGGGCATTGGGTAGTCAGGCGCATGGCTTCGACATACTTGAGAATTTGCTTTACGTAGGCGCTCTCATTTTCTTTGCCGGTTTTATAGTCGATGATATCGATGGATCCGTCGAACTGCCACACAATGCGGTCGGCACGAATAATTTCACCGTTATTATAAATTAATGAGCGTTCGTTGGCCACGCGGCTGAAGCCACTGAACCATGAGGCAACTTCGGGATTGGCCAGCGAGCGCGTGAGCCGGTCAAGGACTTCGGCTTCGATTTCGGCCGACAGGTGGGCGCGGTGACAGGCTCTCCTGACTTCGAGGGCGAGGCGTGCGGGATTGGCTTCATAGATACGCGATAGGATACGATGGATGAAGTTGCCGCGCCATTTGGGGTTGTTGAAGTCGGGAACTTGGAGATCGGCAGATGCGGAGAGCAAGTTGAGGTTGGTGGTGCCGGGTTTGTAAAGGTTGTTCAAGCCGGCAACGAGTGATTCAGAATCGCCCTTCAGAGGAGCTTCAGCGGGGAGGGTTGAGGCTTTGGAAGGTTGATTGGAGGCTGATGATCGAGGGAGAGTGTCGATAACAAACTCAACTTGATTGACTAATATATCGGAGTCAGGGTCAGCAGCAGCGGAATCAGAATCGATATCGCTATCGCCGTTGTCGGCTTTGGGTTTATCTGCAGGGGCTTCAACAAATTGAGTGTGAGGGGCAAGTGGAATCAGCCACTTGGCGAGTTCCACGCGGGTGTCGGGGGATTCGACGGTTGAGTCGAGATCAGCTCGAATAGAGTCGTCAGTGATAGAAGTCAGAGCGTTGATGACGTATTCCGACAGCAGTGTAGGCTGATTGGTGTCGACAGCTTTTTGGCTGTATTTGCCATAAATATAGAGTTGCTCAATGGCGCGGGTGAAGGCCACATAGGCGAGGTTCATGTTGTCGATGCGCTGCTTGGTGGTAATCTCGTCGGCCTGCTGCTTGAAGACCTCAAAATCAGCGAGTTTTTTCTTAAACTCAAGAGGGATGGAGAGGGGCACTTCGCTGAGGGTGATGCGGTCAGCGGGAACAGCGTCAGGAGAATAAAACCGGTTGACATAGTCGATGAATTGGTCAGCGCTGATATTCATCCAATTGAATTGCTGCTTTTTAGCGCTTGATTCCTCTACCATTTTCCAATCGGCACCGGGAATAAACACGCATGGGATTTCCAGGCCTTTGGATTTGTGGATGGTCATTACGCGAATGGCGTCGACATCGTCGGATGATTGGATTTTTACAAAGCGCCCTCTTGTATCCCACCATTCAAGAAATGACTTGATATCTTCCGTGCCGAATTCGCGATATTCGGCAATGGCATCGTTAAGAGCATGTAGAAAAATCGATTCCTCATCGGCAAGTTGCTTGGGGACAAACCTGTCGATGATTATGTCAACGAGGGCATCAATAGAGAAGAAATCGAGGTGAAGGTCGTTGGCGGTCGCCGAGGCCGGAGTAGAAGAAAGAAGCAGACTGAGGTCGGTGTCGGCGGCCTCATCAGATGAAGCTGAATGATTTTTCAATTGCTCCTCAAGGGCATCGACTTTGGCCAAAGCAGCCATAATGGCGCTGACGCGGGCCTCATTGTCGTCGCGCTCATGGATTGCGGCCCGATCGGGAGAGGTGTTGTAGAGAAAATATTTATACCAACGGTTAAAGAGATTGATTTTGTAGAGGTTGCTAAGTTTTTTGGTTATCTCGACTGAGCCATTACGGGTAGTTTTAGTGGTTATTATTTCGCGTTGCACCACCATCATGCGCATCACGTCGATTACGATTTTGACAGCCTCGGAGGCTGAGAGAGCCATAGCGTCGGCGCTTGACACTTCGATTTTGGGCAATTCGGGGTCGGCGGCCTCGTTGAGATTGAGCAGGGCGGAGATAATTTGCTCCCCTTCGTTGTTGGTGCGCACGAGAATGCCGATGTCGCTAAGTCGGCGCCCTTGCTTAATGAGTTTTACGATTTCATCAATAGTGGCTCTGACGGCCAGGGGGTGGAGCTTGTCACTCTCATCGCCATCTTCAGCTTTGAGCTCTTTGATGAGCTTGGAGTTGTCGGCATCGAAGAAGCGGGCGCTGACGAGAGCGGGGGCACCCGATTTTTTGGGACTTACGGCCTGTACCGTCGTGTCGTAAATATCAGAGGCGCTGATGTCGCGACCGAGCCGGCGAAACAGAGTGTTGTTGAACTTAACTATCGCCTCATGGCTACGCCAGTTAGTGTTTTGGTCGATGGTGTCGCCTTTAATTTTAACCGGGAGGGGGTGGCGGCGATTGCAGAAAAAGTCGGCCGCTTCGTTGCCGAGCAATTCAGGGGCAGAGTTTCGAAAGCGGTAGATGCACTGCTTGACGTCGCCTATGATGAGGTTGGCATTGCCGTTTGACATCGACTCGTTGAGCAGGGAGCGAATGTTTTCCCATTGCATTTTAGAGGTGTCTTGAAACTCATCGATGAGATAGTGGTTGAGGTAGTAGCCGAGGCGCTCGTAGACGAATGGTGTTTCATCGTCGTTGATAATATTGTGGAGCAGGGTGTTGGACTCGGAAAGAAGAATGGTGTTTTTGTCGCGTGACAGTTCGTTGACCTTGTCAAGCACACAAGTCAATATGCCGAGGAGTTCCAATCCGGGCGTGAGGAGCTTGAGGAATGGAATAAAGTTATAAACATCCACACAGAATTTGCAGAAGTCAACCGCTTGGTTGGCCAATGTCAATTGGTCAGTTAAAGCGAGTTTACTCTTTTTCCAGTAAGTTTTGTTCCAAAATGTCAGGCCTGCCGGAAAATCTTCCGGTTCCGCCGGGTTGGCATTATCAATTGCATACTTGGAAATCTTTTCTTTTATAATGCCGTTGGAAGTCGCAGCGACGAATTTGTAGAAGTTGCTATTAATGCCCTTTTCATCAGGCCCGATCGCAGCGAGCAGTTTAATGGCTTTTTCAGTGAGCAGGCTGCGGGCAGAGCTTTTGAGTTTGCGGAGTTTGCGAATGAAACTGATCAGCAGGTCGAGATTGTCGAGGTAGGGCTGTAGTTGAGGAAGAAGCATCTTGAAGTCTTCGTTCATAATGCTTTTTAAGGTCTTGACCATAGGGACCTGGAGGTCGGAGCTTGGCGCAAAAATGTTGAGGGTGTGGCCATCTTCGAGGTTACGCTCCATCTGGCCTATTAATATGGTTTTGAGCCAGCGATTTTTGGCGGAGGAGGGGTTGCGGTTGAGGTCGGAAAACATTTCGGCCACACCTAAAGCGATGAAATAGGAGTTGTCGAGCTCAACACCGAAGTCATCGGGGAGGTCGATTTCGCGTGCGAATGTGCGGATTACTGTTTGGAAGAATGCATCGATAGTGGAGATGTGGAAATAAGCGAAATCAAAGAGGAGGTCAAACAGCACTTCTCCGGCCAGCTTCTGCACCTTTTCGGGCGGCTGATTGAAGAGCGTGGTGAAATAGTCGAGGTGGTCGCTTTTGCTCGGGGGAGCGCCTGGGTTGGCGTTGATCTCGGTGGCCGACCGGAGTCCGCCGAGCAGGGCGAGTTCCTTGATGATTCGCTCCACCATTTCGTTGGTGGCCTTGTTGGTAAATGTAATGGCCAAGATGTGGCGATGAGCTTTGCGCGGTTTTTCATACATGCGCCACACATCTTTATCCTTATCATGAAAGCCCAGAAGCAGAGTGAGGTATTGGCGAGTCAGAGTGAAAGTTTTGCCGGAGCCTGCAGAGGCTTTATAGATATTGAGCATAGGTAACTGAGGGGGGTGGAGATGGTTAGTTGCAGCGACGGGTTTGGTAGCCCATGGAGCGGAGGTGACGCTCGACGTCGGCACGACGGTCGCCTTGAATCAGAATTTCACCGCCGCGGGCAGAACCACCGGTGCCGAGGAGTTGCTTTAGTCGGCGTGCCACATCCTCGATTTCATTGTCGGGAGTCGAGTCGGGAAATCCGGCAATAATGGTGGCTTGCTTGCCGGCACGCCCTTTGCGCTCGAATATGATGTCGAGGCGGGGGAGCGGCTGCGGCTTTTGAGGTTGCGACGCAGGAGCGTCGTCGCCCTGAGGCAAATCGGGGTTGGCGTCGAGAAATTGTTGGAGCGATGATTGCCAGTCGGCCATAGCTGTTGCGGATTATTGATAATCAGAGTTAGGGTCGAAATCAGATTGGTCGGTATCGGCATGATCCTCTTCTGGGAAGTTGCCGTCAAGCTCCATAGCGCGCTGAAGGCCCAGAAGTGTGGCAAGATATTTAACCTGATCGATGTTGGCGGTTTGGAGGATGTGGTCGACCGAGTCGGGAGCCAATTCGCGGGCACGCTGGAAGTAGATCAGGGCAGTGGCATCGTAGGCTTGGTCGGGCCGCTGTTCGTTAACCTCCATGCAAACGATGGCTAAATTAATTAATGTGTTGACCGAAGTGATTGATTCGCCGGTTTCGTCGCCGATAGCGTCGATGGTGCGGGCAGCCGATTCAAAGTCGCCGTTAGCGACGGCAGTTTGGGCAGCCTCGAGATTTTCCTCCGGGGTCGATTTTCTGCAGCCGGTCAATGAAAACGCAGCAGTCAGAATCAGGGCTATGGCCATAAAAGCCGAGAGGGATTTTATTTTTAAGGTCATTCAGGAATAAGTTTAGTTGGAGATGCTGATTGGTTGAGCGGCAGCGATGTCAGCACCGCCCCGCAGAGAAGTTGACGAAGCAACCTCACACAAAATTACATCTTTTTTTTGAAAATTACCACTCCTGCCGCAAAATTTTGTCGATACCGGCAGATAGGGGCGGGAAAAATGAATTGAGATTGACAAAAAAATTTGCAATCACGCAAATTTTAGCTATCTTTGTGCGCTTAAAGGGGCTTTTGCGCCGTGCCGACCCGTGTCGATGTGTCGCAAAGGTAGCTTTGAGGCAATGGTTAACCGTGAACGAAATCGCGGTTTAAACAGCAACCTGACAATATCTTAACCCGAAAAATCAATCAAAAAACATTACATAATTAAATGTCAGCATTAGAACAAATCAGAAAGCGCCCGGCCATCACAATCGGCATTGTCGGGTTTGCCTTAATTCTTTTCCTATTCACAGGCATTAACGGTTGCGACCGCATTATGAACCGCAACTATGACACCGCCGCTACAGTCGACGGCCACAAAATCAAAATCAACGAGCTTAACGCAGCCACCGAAAGCATGCGCAACGGGGGCAATTATGACAACGCTCTGTTGGCTCAGCAAGCTCTTCAGGATCTTATCAACAAGGCGCTCCTCAATGATGCTATCGAAAAAGCCGGCATCAAGGTGACCGATGAAGAGGTTTCTTCATTAATCTACGGCGCTGATGCTCTCCCTTATTTCGTGCAGCAGGCCAATCAATATGGCTTCAACACCATGGACGAGCTCTATGACTTCTCAGTTTCAGGCGAGCCCGGTTCAGAACAAGCCAAAGCAATTATCGACGGCATTGTCAATGAAGTGCGCGAAGGCCTTGCTCAGCAAAAGTTCAATACGCTTTTAGGCGCAATCAATGTTAACAAACTCGATGCACAAGCTTCCTTTGACGCTTCGGCAGTTACATCAAAGATAACTTTCGCCCGTCAAGACCTCAATACAATTCCCGACGACGCAGTGGTTGTAAGCGACGACGAAATCCGTACCGCCTACAATAAAGAGCGTGAACGCTACGCTATCCCCGGCAAAGAAGTTTCGGCCGACTATATCAGCGTGCGCATTTCGCCCAGCGACGCTGACTATGCCGCCGCCCAAAAAGAGGTGGAAGATGCAGTAGTGGCCCTCGGCGAAACCTCAGGCACAGAAGCTGTGGCTGACAACTATGCATTTACCGTCAGAACCGTTACCGGCACTCGCGAGTCAATCAACGATACTCAAATCAAAAACAATCTTGACTCTATCGTTAAATTCGGTGTAAGAGTGCTTTCAACAGGCAACAATAACTTCGCTATCGCAAAACTTATCAGCCAAAAAACAGGCTCGGAAAAAGCTAACGTTGACATAGTGGGTGTTTTGCCCGGCGTTAATGCCGACTCAATCATGGCGCTGCTCAACGAAGGTCTTTCAATCGACTCTATCTCAACCGAGCTCGCTATGCAGCAGGCTTCTAACGAAGAGGTTAACCTCGTTAACGGCTCTCTCGGCGTAATGGCCGACACTTTGGCTAACGCTGCTCTCAACAACTACTTCGTGCTCCAATCTGACCCCGCTCAAGGCGCTGTTTTGGCACGTGTTGTTTCGCGCACCGAGCCTGAAACCATCTACGAATTTGCCAGCATCACACGCCCTGTTGAAGCTTCACAAAAAACTTATCAGGACGCCCTTGAAGCCCTCACCGGCTATCTTGCTGAAAACAAAACACTTGAAGCATTCAAGGAAAATGCAGCCGCAGCAGGCTACACCGTTCAGCAAGCTACTATCGACGGTTCTCAACTTTCTATTCTTGGTTTGCCCTCATCAACCGGCGCAGCTCGCTGGGCAATGGACAACAAGAAAGGCGCGGTTTCGCCCATCTTCACTGACGACGACCATTCTTATCTGCTTGCTTTGGCAATCAACGATGTTTACTCTGACTATCGTCCCGTCAGCGACCCCTCAGTTGCCAACCCCATTCGTCAACGCCTCATCAGCGAGAAGAAGGCAGCCAAACTGGTTGACGAACTCAAAGCCCGCGGTGCCAAATCAGTTGACGCCTACGCTCAAGCAATGGGTACAGCAATCGAAGAGGCCGACGTTAACTACGGTAGCGGCTATGTTCGCGGTTTCGTTCCCGGCGATGCCGTTCTGTTGGCTAACGTAAAAGCAGCCAAGGAAGGTCAGCTCGTAGGCCCGCTCGCAACTCAAAATTCAGTTGTTGTGTTCGTGGTTAACGCAATCGAAAAAGCTCCCCGCGAATTTGACTTCGACACTGAGACAAAGAAAGTTCAAAACACCGAAATCGGTGCATTGCAACGCAACTTTGACAAAGTACTCCGTGGCAACAAGAAGGTTAAATACAACGTTCAACGCTTCTACAACAACGACACTCAGGAATAATTTCTTCTTGGATAGTACAAAAAGCTGAGCCTTCCAAAAGGCTGCAGCTCCCGAATACAAGAGGGTGTTTCAAAACTCAAATTTTGAAACACCCTCAAGCTTTTATTGTTGATGAAGAGGGGATAAAATCAGTGGGTTTGCCGGAGGGCTTTGTAGGCGGAGAGGGAGCCGTAGCGGGCGGCGGCGCGCAGATAGCGCTCGGCTTTGGCTGAGTTGGCCTTGGTGCCTTTGCCGTCGCGATACATTTCGGCTAAACGCAGGTTGACCATTGCGAGAAGTGTGTCGGGGAGCTTGGCATTGGCGGCTATGGGTTCGTAATAATAGAGGGCGCGGCTATAGTTCTGATTCAGAAAATCGCCGTTGTAGTTCATGCTGCCCAGGTAGTAGCGCGACCAATCGTCGCCTTGCTCGGCTGCCTGCTCGCGCGATTTCAGACCGACAAGAAATCCGTCGCGATAGAGGGGGTCGTTTTTGAAGTTTCTGTTGGCATGAGACATCTCTATAAGGGCCAGCGCCGTCTGAGCGTCGCGGTGCACCTCGTCGGAGCTTTGCTCCTCAGGCAACATAGGGCGATATAGGGTCACACGGGAATAATTATCGCCTAAGTCGCCGGCAATGTAGTGCCAGAAAAATGCATCGGGGTAGTTGAGGGCTCCACCGTCCTTAGCGCTTATCATGCTCGCGTAAAGCGCCATGCCGCGGGGATAACCTTTGAGCGATGCCTGACGGTAATCGTCGAGGGCTTTGGAAAGATCTTTGGCAACGCCTTTTCCCTCCATGTGCATGCCACCCATGGCTGCGTAGGCAAATCCCGATGTAGCAGGCATAGAGGCGTCGAAGTATTCTTTTGCTTTTTTGTAGTCTTTTTTGCCATAATAGTAGAAGCCGAGATAGTTGTCGGCATCTTTATAGCCGGCTTTGGCTGCACGCTCCAAGAGTTGTAACCCGTCGGCGGCGCGACTTGAATATTTCGGATTGAACAGGTATATGACACCGAGCTCTGTCATGGCGCGGGGGTGGCTGTCGGCCACAAGATTGAGACATCGCTCTGCGAGCTCGGGATTCCCGGACTTATGGAAGAGGGCGAGAGATACGAGGCTATCGGCTGAGATTTTACGTTGGTCATAGAGCCGGCTGACAGAGTTATAGATCGAGTCGGCCTTATGATCGACTGACTGAGCCGTAGGAGTGGCTGAAGTTTTTTGGCTACGGAGACGGGAAAAGATGTTATCGCGCGAAGTGGCGGGTAAAATAGCGGCGAAGGCGAGGATTGCAGCAAGGATGAAATTCTTTTTCATGGCGGGGGTAAGTTTACTGTTTTTTTAGATAAACAGAAATCCGGGTGATATAGTTTTAAGCTACAGTCACTTCGCGAGATTAAGGCAGATTAGAAGTCGTCGGCAAGAAAGGCTTTGCGGCGGTCGCCGCCGGGGAGGCGAAAACGTCGCATCAGGTCCTCGATCAACAGGGCGGCATCGGTTGCAAGGGAGTTGTTGCGGTCAAAATGGTAATAAAAGCCTGAGTCAACATCGCTAAGATAGGCCATCATCTTCCACAGAGCGCGCTGTATGTCGTGCTCGCTGACGTAGGAGTAATTGTCGAGAATGTAGTTTATGTCGTCCATGATGTTGTGACCATTGACGGTGGCGAAACCGATATCGAGCAATTTCTCCTCGATTGGGTAGGTGGAATATTCGTGACAACAGCTGTCAAAATAGGTGCGGGGGGTCATTTTAAGTGTCATATTTACAGAAGTGATGTTTTATTAGTTTTTGTAGAGAGCTGACATCCGGTCGATTGTGAAGGCAATGTGACGGCGCAGGCTCTCAGGGGCTACGACCTCTACTTTTGGGCCGTGGGAGAGGATTTCCATAATGAAATCGTAGGTGGGAGCGATGCGCAGACTCAATATCGCGTAATCGTTGTTGAGCGCCTCCACTTTTTGCGAGGAGTGCAAGGGGCGGGATATGAAATAGTTGGCTTCTTCGCGCTCCACTTTAAGGGTGACAGTAGCGACATCGACCTCTTTTTCGCGTATGATGCCGTAGCTGTCGGCGAACAGCTCGTCAACATCAATATTTGAAGGCTCTATTCGGTCGCCTGCTACGAGATCAATAACCCGGTCGAGCGAAAAGCTATAGGTAGAGGTGTCGGGGAGCTCGGCAATAAGATACCAGCGGCGCCGGAATTGCTTGACGGCTATCGGCTTGACGCAGTAGCTCGTTTCGCGGGAGGGGTCGTAGTTGTGGCGATAGCGCAGCATCAGATTGCGGCGTGAGGTCAGTGCGTCGGTGATTTTAAAAAGCAATGATGAATCTTCACCGCTCTGCTCCACACGTATGAAGCGGCGCATCTGAGGGTCGGTCTGCACCCGATTAAACAGGAGCGCTCCGTTGAGCATTTCGAGGGTTGCTCGGCAGAAATCCAATTCGGCCGACGGGTCGATATAATAGGTGTTGTCGGCGCGGTTACACTCAATCGAGATGTTAAACATATCCTCGATTGCTTTGCGGTGATTCTCAAAAGTCTTGTGAGGCAGAGGCTCGCAGCTGTCGTTGAGGCTCGAATTAATCCAATCATCATTGATCGCGGCAAACGCAACGGGCCCTTTGGCAGCGATTTCGCCGTATAGCCACAAGTATCGGGCAAACACCACTCCTTTTTTATTACTTTTCTCCATATCGTTTTTATTTCTGCATAGCTCGTTTTCTTTTCTACAAAGATAAAGATAGCTTTCGCCAAAACAAAGCGAAAGCTATCTTAAATATACAACTTATTGATTGAATCTTCGTGTTACGGACATTAACCAAATAACCAATTTACTTAATATGTCATAACCCACACAAGAAGTAAGGTTATTTCATCAGCATAAAATAGGAGTTCCAATACATTTGGTCATGATAGGATTTATATTCCATATAACCGTACTTTATGCATAGGCCAAATATAATTAAGCTCACTACGAGAACTATCCAGCCTAATATGTCGGGCTCGGTAGAATCTGTTTCTTCATCGTAATCCAAAGTAGTGGAACAAGCAACGACTAAAAGGCCGAATAGGCCGGATAGAATGCAATTTGCAAACCATAAAGGCTGATTACGATTTCGCTTGCTTGCCAAGCTGCTTCCGGCACATCCAATCAGGAACCAAAAGAATCCCAGGATGATCCATAATAAAGTTTGAGGATCTTTCATAAGAGAAAAAATTTTAGATTGATATCCACAAAGTTAGCGGGCGCTTTCGCCATAACCGAGCTAATTGGATGTGAAAAGAGAGCGCTGTGGAGATTAATTGCTGTTATATCCGTGTTCGCGCGACAGGATTTTCTGCTTGAATATATTTTCGCGGTCTACGGCTTGGTCGGGGGAAATATTGAGCGGGAGCACTTCAAGAATTGACCACTGAAAATTATTTTTAGGGTATGAGGCATCAGCTGCATGGAGTTTCTTCAATTCTTTGTTATCGCCGTGTCCATTGGTTTTAACGTAGGTTTCCCACCGGCCGAAAATACCGCTCTCACCGTAAGTGCTCCCGACGTAATGTCTGCCGGTGGCTCTGTCTGCAATAAGATAGATGCAGTTGACAGATTTCAAGACGGTTTGCCAGGGATTGTCGTATGGCGAGTTAATAACCGCCTTCAGTTCGTCGAAATTGAGGATTACATCGGCATAGGATGTAAAGCGCGGAATACCGTCGGCATCTTCAAACCCATCGTCGATACGAACTACTTTTTTGGGGTTAGTATAATAATCCTGACACCAGCTTACGGTCGACTTTCCCCAATCGATGACGACGCAATGGGTAAGCGGCTCAAAAGCCTCAACTATATCCATGTCGCAGATTATGTTGTCGGCCGTATAGGGGCTTGGCACCTTGTTGCCTACTTTGTAGACACCAACGAAGCGGGCTTTGGTGCCTCTCTCGCCTATAAAGGACACTATATAGTCTACGTTTTCAAATTTCTTGCGTTCCTGCTCTTTCTGGTAGTTAAGAAAGGTAGGCTTGTCATAGCGGTATAGCTGATAGAGAGATCCTTTAACCTCTTTTCCATCGATGATTTTTACAGGCCGATTATCGGCATGACGGACGAGTCGGATGGTCTTTGCAGCGTCGAACTCCGGGTCGCGGCCGCGCAAAAGTTCCTGAATTGTGATGATTGCGCCGCTCTCTTTCTTGAAAGCGTCGATTTTTAATTGGTCTAAATTCATGGCTTGAAATGAGTTATAAGAAAAATAGTTGGCAAATAAATTCACGGTCAGCCGGCCGGTGAGCTTTGATACAGGTCAAAAAAACGGGCTGCCATCCCTGCACTCTTGAAGGTATCGCCAAACACCTGAATACACGCACGGATGGCAACCCATATTTTTGAGTATATGAGTTGCTCCGTACCTTGTGTATTCCTTTTGAGTGATAATTTGGCGATTTCACAAGAGGAAAGGTACTTTATTAGATAACGAATATGTTGTCGCTCTCGACCCCGCAAAGATACACAATTTTTTTGAACATTGAGGATTAGGTGTTGATTTTCTGCAAAGTTAGCGGGCGCTTTCGCCATAACCGAGCGACATTCACCGGAAAATTTGAGTGGATGATATCATTTATTTCGGTGTTCTTTCATAAAACGTATAGATTATAAATCTAAAGAGAAAGGCGATTATAAAAAATTGGATATTACGGAAAAAATGAGTAAATTTGCGCGTTAAATATTCCCGAAGAGCAGGCAGATTGCTTGTTTTGGGATAATTCGCTGAAGTGCAATGTTTTGAAGCTCGAAAGGCGAATAATCATTACCTATATTTCAAAATAAAAACGGAAACGTTGAACTATAACTCTCACTGATAGATATGTCAATAGATGAAATAATTGCCAAAGGAGTTGCGGCGGCCGTCAAGGAGCTTTACGGCATTGACGCCGACCCTGCGACTATTGTCCCTCAAGCCACTCGCAAGGGGGTGGAAGGTAACCTCACTATCGTGGTTTTCCCGTGGGTGAAAGCTGCAGGCAAGGCTCCTGAAAAGGTAGGCGAGGAAATCGGTAACTGGCTCGTTGACAATGAGCCGGCTGTTGAACGATTCAATGTGCTCAAAGGATTCCTTAACATCATCATCGAGCCTACGTTCTGGTGCTCGGTACTCCATCATATTGCCAAAGATGACAATTACGGCATCACCCCTGTGACTGAGCAATCGCCCTTGGTGATGGTGGAGTATTCTTCACCCAACACCAACAAGCCCCTCCACCTGGGCCACGTGCGCAACAACCTGCTCGGTTACTCTCTGAGTTGCATACTTGAGGCAGCCGGAAATAAAGTAGTGAAAACCAATATTGTCAACGACCGCGGTATTCACATCTGCAAGTCGATGCTCGCCTGGCAGAAGTGGTTTAACGGCGCTACGCCTGAGTCTACAGGCCTTAAAGGCGACCATCTGATTGGCGACTGCTACGTGGCTTTTGACAAGCACTACAAAGAGGAGCTGAAAGATCTTCAAGCCAAAGGGATGACTGAGGATGAAGCCAAAGAAGCCTCCACGCTGATGGCCGAAGCCCGCGAAATGCTCCTGAAATGGGAGCAGGGCGATAAAGAAGTGCGCGACCTCTGGGCTATGATGAATTCATGGGTTTACGATGGATTTGACCAAACTTACAAGCGTATGGGCGTTGATTTCGATAAGATCTACTACGAAAGCGACACCTATCTGGTGGGTAAGGAGAAGGTGCTTGAAGGCTTGGAAGCCGGCAAGATGTATCGCAAAGAGGATGGTTCGGTGTGGGCCGATCTTACTCCCGACGGTCTTGACCACAAATTGCTTCTGCGCGCCGACGGCACATCGGTTTACATGACCCAGGATATCGGCACAGCCAAGCTCCGCTTCGACGATTATCCCATCAACAAGATGATTTATGTTGTAGGCAACGAGCAGAATTATCACTTCCAAGTGCTCTCACTGCTGCTCGACCGCCTGGGCTTCGACTGGGGTAAAGATTTGGTGCACTTCTCCTACGGCATGGTTGAGCTCCCCAACGGCCGCATGAAGAGCCGCGAAGGCACTGTGGTAGATGCCGACGACCTGATGGACGAGATGGTCACTACGGCCCGCAACGTCAGCCTTGAGCTTGGCAAACTCGACGGCCTTTCACAAGAGGAGGTTAACGACATTGCCGAAATAGTTGGGCTCGGTGCTTTGAAATATTTCCTTCTCAAAGTCGATCCCCGCAAAAACATTATCTTCGACCCCTCGGAGTCAATCGATTTCAACGGCAATACAGGCCCCTTCATTCAATACACCTACGCCCGCATCCGCTCAGTGCTCCGTAAAGCTCAGGCCGATGGTATTGAATTGACCGATTATTCCGCTGTGGTGCCCAACGAAAAGGAAATTGCGCTTATTCAGCGCCTGGCTGACTTCCCCGCCGTTGTCGACGACGCTGCCCGCAAATACTCTCCGGCGTTGATTGCCAACTATGTTTACGACCTGGTTAAGCAATACAACACCTTCTATCACGATTACTCTATCTTGCGTGAAGAGGACCCCGCCGTGCGCTCGCTCCGTCTGGCAATCTGCTCGGTTGTAGCTCGCACGGTTGCCACCTCAATGCGCCTGCTCGGCATCAGAGTGCCGGAGCGAATGTAATTGTTTGTGCTCCGCAGGGCGCGCGATTTTAAACCTCCGTGCCCATTCCGAGTCAAATAATATTACTCATAGAAATAATTAAAAAAACAGAAACATAAATTATGTACGACAATCAATTCTCCTCCAACACTAACGACTTCGCACTCGCCTCGCGGGTGTCGGCCGTTATGAAGCGTGTCTATATCAAGATGACGCTCGCCCTTATCGTTACCGGTCTTGTGGCATGGCTTACTTCTACCAACGCAGCCATGCTCAACCTTCTCTATGCCAACCGTGCCTCTATCTGGGTGCTCGCCTTGGTTGAAGTTGGCCTGGTGCTCTTCATTTCAGCCCGATTGAATAAAATCAGCAACGCAACGGCCACCGCGCTATTCTATCTCTTTGCAGTGGTCAACGGCCTGACGCTGTCGTTTATTTTTATTGCCTATACCCAACAGTCAATCGCCAATGTGTTTTTCATCACCGCAGGCACATTCGGCGCCATGAGTGCTTACGGCTACCTGACTAACCGCGACCTCTCCCGCATGGGGTCATTCCTGATTATGGCCCTCATCGGCTTGATTATCGCCTCTGTGGTTAATATTTTCATGCACAGTGAAGGCCTTTACTGGATTATCTCAATCGTTGGCGTTCTGCTCTTCGTGGGCCTCACTGCTTGGGACACTCAGCAGGTTAAACGCATGGCCGAAATGGCTCCCGCCGAATCGTTGGGCAAAATCGCCACTATCGGCGCCCTCTCGCTCTATCTCGACTTCATCAACCTCTTTATCTACTTGCTGCGCATTCTCGGCAATCGCAACTAAAGTAAACTACCCATGGATTTATTTGATCGCATCTCAGAAGATATAAAAAAGGCGATGCTGGCTAAAGACCGAGTGCGCCTTGAAGCCCTCCGCGGCATCAAAAAAGAATTTCTCGAAGCCAAAACAGCCAAAGGTGCCGACGGCACTCTGACTGATGAGGCTGCAATGAAAGTGCTGACGCGCATGGCCAAGCAACGCCGCGAATCTGCGCAAATCTACACCGAGCAATCGCGCCCCGAATTGGCCGAAACCGAGCTCGCCGAGTGTGCCGTTATCGAGGAATACCTCCCCAAGCCCCTCACCGATGAGGAGCTCACCGAAGCACTCAAAAAGATCATCGCTGACCTTGGCGTTACCGATCCCAAACAAATGGGCCGTGTGATGGGCGTTGCCACCAAGCAACTGGCCGGTCGCGCCGATGGCCGTGCCATTCAAGCCAAGGTGCGCGAAATCCTCGGCTAAACGCGCCGCTCCCGCTCAGCCGGGAGCGTTCACTAAAAAATAGAATTTTGTTCTACATTTTATAACAATGCTTACACTTCAGCAAATTAAAGAAAATCCGGCTCACGTGGTTGAGCGCTTGGCTGTCAAAGGGTTTGACGGCAAAGAAAAAATCGATCGTGTAATTACGCTCGACGACAGTCGCCGTGCTCTCCAACTCCAAAACGATAATCTCGCCGCCGAGCTAAATCGCGCATCTGCCTCAATCGGCAAACTGATGAAAGAGGGTCGCCGCGACGAGGCCGAACAAGCTAAAGCCACAGTGGCCGAAGTTAAAGCTTCGCAAAAAGCCGTTGCCGACGACCTCGCTGCTGTTGAAACCGAAATCCGCGACATACTCCTTACCATTCCCAACCTCCCCTATGCCGGTGTGCCCGAAGGTAAATCGGCCGCTGACAATGTGGTGGAGAAAACCGGCGGTCCGATGCCCGAGCTCCCTGCCGACGCACTCCCTCACTGGGACTTGGCAAAGAAATACAATCTCATTGACTTTGACCTCGGCGTGAAAATTACCGGAGCAGGTTTCCCTGTTTACATCGGTAAAGGTGCCCGCTTGCAACGCGCTCTTCTCCAATTCTTCCTCGACCGCGCCGGCGAGGCCGGTTATCTCGAAATCCAGCCTCCATACGTGGTTAACGAAGCATCGGGCTACGGCACAGGCCAGTTGCCCGACAAAGAGGGTCAGATGTATTACATCAACGAAGATAACCTCTATCTGATCCCCACGGCTGAAGTGCCGGTCACCAACCTCTATCGCGACGTTATTCTCAACGACTCGCAACTCCCCGTCAAGAACTGCGCTTATTCAGCTTGCTTCCGTCGCGAAGCCGGCAGCTACGGTAAGGATGTGCGTGGGCTGAACCGCCTGCACCAGTTTGACAAGGTTGAAATCGTGCGCATCGAAAAGCCCGAAAACTCTTACGCCGCTCTTGAGGAGATGAAAGACCATGTTCAAGGCCTTCTTGACTCGCTCGGTTTGCCTTGGCACATTCTTCGTCTTTGTGGCGGCGACATGAGCTTTACCTCAGCAATTACTTTTGACTTCGAGGTGTATTCAGCCGCTCAGCAGCGCTGGCTCGAAGTGTCGTCGGTCAGCAACTTCGAAACCTATCAGGCCAACCGCTTGCGCTGCCGATATCGTGCCAACGGCGAAAAGCCCCGCTTGGTCCACACCCTCAACGGCTCGGCTCTCGCCCTGCCACGCATCATGGCCGCATTGCTTGAAAACAATCAAACACCCGAGGGCATCGTGGTGCCGGAATGTTTGCGTCGCTACACCGGTTTCGACATAATTAACTAAGAGCCTGCTCTAAAATCCCACTATCTCACGCAGAATGACCGTAGGCGAATTTGCTGACCTCGTCAGTCAGCAACTTCAACATAACCCCACATCACAGCAACGAGCGCTTATTCAAGCGCTCGCTCGCTTTTGTGCTTCTTCCACGCCCTATAATTCCGTATTTATTCTCAACGGATATGCAGGCACTGGTAAGACCTCGGTCGTTGCCGCCCTGGTCAATGCCCTGACGCTGATGCGTCGCGGCGTTGTGATGCTGGCCCCGACCGGCAGGGCCGCCAAGGTGATGGCCACCATTTCGGGGCGCAAAGCGTTTACCATACATCGCAAAATTTATCAAGGCGACTCGCTCGCAGGCGATTTTCGCGCTCCGGCCCATAACCCTCACTCCGACACTATCTTCATCGTCGATGAAGCCTCGATGATTGGAGCGACAGAGGGTGAAAACTTGCTCGATGACCTGATCCACTACGTTTACAGTGGCGATAACTGTCGTATGATACTCGTTGGCGACACAGCCCAGTTGCCTCCGGTGGGTTGCACCGACGCTCCGGCTATGGAGCCCGACAATTTGCGCCGATACGGACTCAAGGTGGCCAAAGCTACAATGACCCAGACCGTGCGCCAGCGCCGCCAATCAGCCATCCTTGCCAATGCCACGCTGATGCGTAAAGCTCAGGAAGAACTCGCAAAAAATGATGACGCTGTCGGCGCCGACGATGTTGCTGCTGCCGGAGAGGAGAATGTTGAGAAGGCGCCCGAGTCGTTCAACTCCCTATTGATTATCTCTGACACCGATGTTAAGACCATTCCGGGTGAGGAACTTGAGGAGTGGCTTAGCGATGCTTACCGCAACGATGGAGTTGATAACACCATTCTTATCACACGCTCCAATAAGCGTGCAATGCAATTCAACCTGGCCATACGCCGGCAAATTCTTGACAAAGAGCGCGATCTAACCGAGGGGGAGCCATTGCTTATCTGCAAAAACAACTATTTTATCACCTCCAAAATCAAGGGTGCCGACTTCCTTGCCAATGGTGAAATTGCCCGCATTGAGGCTATCTACGGCTACGAGAACCGCAGTTTCCTGCGCTTCGCCGACGTTGCCCTCTACCTGCCTGACCGCGACCTCACAATCGATGCAAAGCTCTTGCTCAACACACTGAATAGCGAAACGGCCGGACTATCCGACGAATATGAGCAACTGCTCTATCGCATCGCCATGGCCGATCTTCCGCAGGAACACCACGCCGACCGCAACCGCGTGGCCCGACACCTGAAAACCCATCCCTATTATCAGGCGCTAAGAGTGAAATACGCCTATGCGCTAACATGCCACAAAGCTCAAGGCGGCCAGTGGCCCAACGTATTTGTCGACCTCGGCGGAATAGCCCCCGCAGCCACCAACACCCTCGATTACCTCCGCTGGCTCTACACCGCCACCACACGAGCCACCACCCGCCTCTACTACCTCCAATAACCCTCTCCCTCATCGCAAAAGCTTGCTGTTACCTGCTCATTTTTATTGACCTTTGGCGAAGCAAACTGGCGAGCAAGGTTTTGCCAGTGGAAACGGAATATCAGATGTCACCGGCTCTGCCGGTGGGTGTCGCAGAACCCTATTTTTAGCGATATTCCAGCAAATATCATATCTAATAATCAAGCAATTACAAAATTGATTTTCTCAATTTTTGAGGTTCTGCAACACCCTCAATTCAAACGATGGTTGAGCCGTCACCCGACCCCAGCATCCCCGAAGCCCTCCACCGCTACCGCGACGAACAGAAACAACGTTCACGAGTGAGATTGGAGCTTTTGTCGGCAGGCCGGTATGCGTTTACAACCGCGTAGCAGGTGACCAATGGGAACAACCAATCAATACTCACCGCAAAGCCAAGCAACGCCGCAAAGGTCCAAAACTTTGATTCTATCTCCGAAAGATTGGGTTTCCCTTCCTTTCGGAAAAATTTCTGTAAATTATTGCCCTCATAATGAGAAATCTATTGACAGGCATCAAAATATTGTATAACTTTGTTGTTGCATATCGTCTGCGGAGTCCCGATATGGGGTAACGTGGCGGGAATGCAGACATAATACAAGAGCGTTTATCAAGCGCTTGTTCTTGGCTTTCTGAAATGTGGCAGTTTCTAATCTGAGTCAGGGATGAGGCAACGATAGGCGTCTTTCGGGTGTGATATGCCTGATAGAGCGTGTAGCGATACATGCCCTATTGTCTTATATCATACAGCGTGAGGCTCCGCGTTGCTCGTTCTACTCAGATGGGCACATGCCACAGCCTCAGAAAGCGGGACGAGTAACAGATACAGACTCTCACGCTCTTTTTATATAAACTAATGCCAATGAGGTGAGTCCGGCGGCATTGAACGATTTATGGCCTCATCAGCCAATTCTTCACATTTTCTGATTCAGCGCAGGTATGGTAGCTGGACTGTCTATGGTATAGCGATAGCTTTAACAATCATAGCATGCGCAATTGCAGTTGTATTGCGTTTATTTTCTGTCAATGATCTTCCATTTCAGACATTCGCCGCCCTCATAGGCGTAATCATTACGGCTATCATTACAGGTGTGCTTCTAAAAGGGCAAAGTGATTCAGAACGTATTCAGAAAGAGAAAGCCGAGATATTCAAAGAAAAACTTGCTACTTACAACCGCTTTCTCGACGCTCTGTGTAAATATGTGACGGAGTCTAACCCCACACACAAGAAAGAAGTAATCTTTCACGCAATGGCTCTTAGAATGCATACCAATTCAGATACCATCAAAGAACTTGATGCACATATAGTCAGACTAATTTATAATACAGGAACCGATGATGAAGTAGAGACTCTTGTAAAGTCGCTAAATGCAATTGCCAAAATTTTTGCAAAGGAACTCTATGGGGAATCCACTGATAGCCCTACAAACGTCGATGAGTTTGTAGCTGCAATCTCAGGTAGCCAAGAAGCTCCGTCGGAAGATGAAAAGCTGAAAGATGCCGCCAAGGAGGAGAAGGAAGATGCCGCAGCAGTCAAAGATTCCAAGATTAGCGCATGGTCGGATAAAATCAACGACCTGAAAGTAAATGGCTGGAAACTAACTGAAGGCAACGATTCGTTTACCCTCACATCAGCTTCCACTCCGGTTGTAATCTCTGTTTATCGCAAGAAGGGCAAATATATCGTTGAAGCAACCAAAGAGGGCGACAATAATTTTTCTCAGGAGATGAAAAACAACTTCAATGGCTACCGCCGTTATGATACATGGTGGCGTGAACTGCCAATCGGCAATTATGGTGTCAAGGACGGCACACTTATGGAGCAATTGCCTGTCAATGACAAGGCTCGCGCCTCCGTAATAAAATGGATTGATAAGCTAACTGGATTACAGTATACAAATAATTTATAAGGTCATCTTTTTTATTTATGGAATTTCTTCACAAAGTATCTGGAATACTAACTTCGATTGGAGATTTCTTTGTCATGATGTGGAATGATGAAGACCGATGGTGGTGTATTGGAGGATTCATAGTCTTATTAATAATGCTCTATAAAATTGGAATTATCCAATTAGTTATTTTCCCATTTAAATTATTATTCAAAGGTGTCTCCTATTTTAGAGGGGGGAAGCCTATACATTCATATACTTCCTATAAAACAAACTATAGTCCACATAGAAACTATCCTATAAATTCAAATAATATGAAAGTGATAATCAAAGGGGTTTATCAGATGAATGGACCTAAACCATTTACGCGAGAGATTGCCATCTCTCCATCTGAATCAGGGTACTATTCCCAACTAATGGGTAATAAACAAAAACAGGCTCAATGGATCGCTACCAACTTTCCGGGTGCTGATATAGATCGTGGGTTTTCTTTAACAATTAATATCAAATAAAAGTATATGAAATTCAAATTATTAACTATGTGTACGTTGGCGGCATTGCTGTCATCGTGCGCGAAAAACGACAACACGGAGCTCTATCAGGAGCTCAAATCGGTTGACAAAATGGTGTTCGCATCCATGGCAATAACCAAGACAGCAAAAATGGACAGTTCCGATTGGTACACGATTGGTAAGAGAATAGCGGTCTATTCCTATGACTCATATATGCGTGCTTATGTGGATCTTTCAGCATTGCAGATGGACGATCTCGTTTTTGACGAGGATGCGAAGACCGTTAAGGTAACATTGCCTCCGGTAATTACCGAAATAACAGGTCGCGATATGGAAATGCGTAAAGAGTATGAGAATGTTGGTATGTTGAGAGCCGACCTCGACTCCAAAGAACGAGCCGAAATCAAGGAGAAGGCAAATGCCTCGTTCAAAACTGAGGTCGAGGAAAACCCCATGTTCAAGCAGCAGCTGACAGACGCGGCCAAGAGAAAAGCCCGTAAATACTTCGAGACTATCTTCGAAGCTAACGGATATACAGCAAGTATCGATTTCAAACCCTCATCAAACTCAGACAGTCATGAAAAAGAATAAGAAACTCATTCTGATTGCGGTCGTTGCAGTTATAGCTATCGGCTTATATTTCTCTTTTGTCTCGCCAAAGAAATCCATAGATATAAGCAAGGGTCAGATAAGCAAGGTCGAGACTATGGCACAATTGTGCGCCATTGACATCTACAGCGAAGTTCCTATTCTGGACACAATCAACAACAAGGTTATGTTTGCCGTTCAGAAACAGAAGGGCAGCGTGTCGTTCGACCTTGAGAATATGCAGATGGACTCTGACGGTGATACGGTGAAAATTGTGCTTTCTCCGGAAATCGTCAACTTATATGAAGCGACAGAAGATAACTCTTGGGAAGTAATCGACACAAAAGCCATCGGGTCAATGTCGATGTTGAAGAGTGACAAACTCACAATTGAAGAAGAAAATGCCATAAAAGCCAATATAAAGGAGAACTCAAAGAAACTTCTCTATCACAACGGCACAATAGAGCGAGCTCGCGCAGAAGGTGCGAGAAATCTTCAGACACTTATGGAGAAGGTTTACAAAAAGCCGGTTAAAGTTACCGACCCCACACCTAAAGGAGCGCATTATGATGAATACAAATAAACGATTGGTGTTATATATTGTACTCGGACTGTTTGCGATTTATCTGATACTTAAATGGACGTTCCGATTGATATTCGGATTATTGAACTACGCAATCTTTATAGGACTGGTAGTAGCTGTTGTCTGTTACATAAGGTTGCCTAGACACAAGAAACAACAACTGCAAGAACGCATAAAAGCGAGGATCAGTTTTATAGGTCAATAACTTGGCATGGATTAAAAAATGGAGCTGTCGTTAAGGCAGCTCCATTTTTATCGATTGAACTACGGATTGGTTTGGTTTTGGCTATATATATGTCCGAAGAAATAATATAAGGAGGGACGAGTTCCCAATTCGTTGAGTTGGATCAGCTCAGGTTTTTCTCTCCTGACAATACATCCGAACCGGAAATTTACCAAAATTTCAGATTTGATGTGGTGACTTGGAGGGGTGTGGGTGAATCAAGACACTCGCATGAGATGTATGGTCGTGGTGACTAATGTGGTGACTTGGAGGGGTGGAGGTGAAAGAAAGACCGCTAACTCATTGAGAATTAGCGGTCTTAGGTGGTGCCACCAGCACCATTTTTATTGAATTGAAATGGATTTATCTGAATCGCCCTAAATGCTAATATTCTTATTATCAACTCAATTAAACGTAATTGAATTTGCTTGG
>CAMWUH010000003.1 GCA_947177325.1 uncultured Bacteroidales bacterium | reverse complement strand
GCCGGTGCCTACCCCCCGCGGCGCTCCCACCCCCCGCCGGCCTCACGCTCCGAGAAAACATTTCACCGCCGCGGCCGACACTATCCACATAAACCAGATAGTGCAAGCCATCGCCGCCGGTCATCGCAAAAACATGCTTGACGACTCAACCGACAACGACCTCACTGCCGAAGAGCGCGAGGTGGAACACCTCGAACGCGAAATGCACCTCGACACCATTCTGCCTACACTCCTTATCCCCGTCAATATCACTGCCGACCTCAATCTGAAGGCCAATCACGTGGTCTACTCCGACATGATGCTCGACAATATAGGCGGTCAAGTGTTGGTTGACCGCGGCGCAGTGCAGCTCAAAGACCTCCACGCTGCCAATGAAGCCGGAGCCCTTCGCATTTCAGCCCTCTACAACGCGCCGGTTGCCGAGCACATCTCGATGGGCCTTGGAATGGTGTTCAGCAACATCAATATCGATGGCCTGAAACGATTCGCTCCCCGCATCATTGAGTTGCTTCCGATGTTTAGCTCCTTCAGCGGCATCATCAACGCCAAGCTGGCTGCCACCGTCGACATAGACCCCCAAATGAACCTGAAAATGTCGACCCTGCGCGCAGCTCTCAATTTCGATGGCGACTCCCTGGCCGTGAAAGATAATCCGGCTATGCGCAAAGCCGCAAAGTGGCTGATGTTCAAGAATAAAACCATTACATCGATTGACTCGATCGATGTCAACCTGGTGGTGCGCGACAATGTTGTCACTCTCTACCCCTTCATCGTCAACGTCGACCGCTATCGCCTCGGCATCATGGGCCACAGCGATATGGACCAGAATCTGGATTATCACGTGGCGGTGCTGAAATCGCCGCTACCGTTTAAATTCGGCATCAATATCAAGGGTGACATCGACCACCCGAAAATTCGCCTCGGAGGCTCGCGCTTCAACGATAAAACCGGCTTTGTCAAGAACGCACCGGCCGACACGCTCCGCATCAACCTCATCGACCAGATGAACTCATTCTTCCGCCACACCGTGCGCGAGGCTCGCCTCGGTCCGCTCGACATCAAGCGCGACTCTATGCCGGCTATCGAGAAAATCCCCGAATCAGTAATCACCCATGCCGACTCCCTGCTTATGATCAAAGCCGGCCTGATCGAAGACCCCGACTCCGTAGGCCAACTCCAAAACGTCAATAAATAATGCAACCCCTCGAAGAAATATCACAAGCAGCCGACCGATGGCGCAACTCTATCGGACGGCGCCCAATCAAGGCAGCTCTTTTCGACATGGACGGCACCCTCTACGACTCCATGCCGCGCCACGCCCAAGCATGGCACAGACTGCTGACCGAGCTCGACATTCCTCACTCGCTCGACGAAATCTACCTCTATGAAGGGATGACCGGCGCCGCCACTATCAATCTGCTCTTCAACCGCCATTACGGCCGCAACGCCACTCCCGAGGAGTGCAGCCGTTATTACGAAGCCAAAACCCGATATTTCAACGAACTGCCAACCGCCCCGATAATGCCCGGAGCCCCGCAGGTGCTCAACTACCTCGCTTCGGCCGGCTTGACAATCATATTGGTGACCGGCTCGGGTCAACATTCTTTGATTGACCGCCTCAACCACGATTTTCCCGGCATATTTCACCGCGACCGCATGGTCACATCGGCCAACGTCAACCACGGCAAGCCCCATCCCGAGCCATATCTGCTCGGCGCTGCAATGGCCGGAGTAAGCCCCGCGGAGTGTATCGCCATCGAAAACGCCCCATTGGGTGTTGAATCAGCATCACGCTCCGGAGCGTTCACCATCGGACTGACCACCGGCCCTATACCGGCTCAAAAACTCGCTGAAGCCGGAGCCGACATCGTGCTCCCCTCTATGCAATCTCTGGCCGATAATATTGAAATCATCCTAAACAATCTCAATCATAAATATCACCCCCTCCCTAAACTTTAGAAATTATGCAAGCCCAACTGATATTTACCAACTACGTTTCGCAAGCCATCGATGAAATAGCCGACTCGCTCAGTCCCTCCGGCATTTTCGTTATTGTCGATGTCAACACCGAGTCGTTCGTTCTGCCCCGACTGCAATCATTCTCCACAGCAGTCAGCAAAGCTAAGGTTATCACCGTCAAAGCGGGCGACATGAATAAAAACCTCGACGCTCTGCAACTGATATGGCGGAAACTGACCGCAGAGGGGTGCACCCGCAACTCGCTCATCATCAATCTCGGAGGTGGAATGGTAACTGACATGGGCGCTTTTGCAGCTTCTACATTCAAACGGGGAGTAAGATTTATCAACGTGCCCACCACCCTGCTCGGCGCCGTAGATGCATCTGTCGGAGGAAAAACCGGCATCAACTTCAACAATCTGAAAAACCACATCGGAGTGTTTGCCGAAGCCGAGGCTGTAATTATCTCCACCACATTCTTCTCTACACTGACCCCGCAGGAACTCTACTCCGGCTATGCTGAAATGCTCAAGCACGCCCTGTTGTCGTCGACCGACGAGCTGGCCGCCCTGCTTAAAGTCGACGTTACCGATATTGACCCCGACGCTCTGCTCGCCCTTCTCGAAAAGAGCGTGATGGTGAAGAAGGGGGTTGTTGACCTAGACCCGACCGATCAGAACATTCGTCGCGCGCTGAATTTGGGCCACACTTGCGGCCACGCCTTCGAAACATTCGCCATGGAGCGCAAATCTCCCATACCCCACGGCTATGCCGTTGCCTACGGATTGATTCCCGCTCTGGTGCTCTCCAACATGATCGAGGGCTTTGACTCGGAGCTGCTCCACAGTGTCGCTGCCTACATTGTCAAGCATTACGGCGCCTTTGATTTCAGCTGCGACGACTATCCCCGCTTGCTTGCGCTCATGGGTCAGGACAAGAAAAACAAAGTTGCCGGCCAGGTTAACTTCACCCTGCTCAAAGCTCCCGGCGAACCGGTAATTGACTGCATGGTCGACGACGACAAAATCAAAGCCGCGCTCGACATCACCCGCGACTTCATGGGTATTTAGGCTTTCCACGATGGTCAGAAACCTGTTGTAACACACACTTACGCTACCTTTATCATGACAAAAACACTCTATGTAACCGACCTCGACGGCACGCTGCTTAACAACGGTAGCTTCGTTAGCGACCTTTCGGCCCACATACTTTCTGAGCTCGCCTCGGAGGGCGCACTCTTCACCGTAGCCACGGCCCGCACCCCGGCCACGGTTGTGCCCCTTATGGCCGCCACAGCCGCGCCGTTGCCATTCATAGTGTTTACCGGCGCCGCCACTTTCGACCGTCGAACCATGCGCTACCTCCACCCCCGATGTATCGCTCCCGACAAATCGGCCACCCTGCTCCGGCTCTTTGCCGACTATGGAGTCAATCCTTTCATTTATCGTTTTGACTCTGAAGGGGGGCTCGTTGTGGCTCACGACCGACAACTGACCGAAGTCGAGGAGGAATTTTATCACGAGCGCACCCACCTAAAGCTCAAGCGCTTCACCTTTAACCCCGTGGAGCCGGCGGCCGACACCATACTTTGCTTCGCTATGGGCCCCACGGAGCAGGTGCTCCCCCTGGCCGACGCCATTGCCGCAACCGGCCAATACTCCCTCTCGTGCTATCCCGAAATATTCCACCCCGAAATATCGATTATCGAAGTGTTTGACCTCGGAGTGTCGAAAGCATCGGCAATCACCGCCATGGCCAACCGCATCGAAGCCGACCGCATAGTGGTGTTCGGCGACAATCTCAACGACCTGACGATGATGGAGATAGCCGACGTGGCCGTTGCCGTTGCCAACGCCCAGCCGGCCGTCCGCGCCGCCGCCGACGTTGTTATCGGACCTAACTACGACGACTCCGTTGCCCGCTATATCGCCAACGACTTCAATGCCCGGCACATATAATATATGTTATAGATGGTAGTACAATTTATAGATGGCCGACTCATTAATATTTTGGCAATCCCGGTAAAAAATTACACGAACCGACCAATTGCCCTCGGCTTGAAATTGGCCGAAAATGGAGCCAAAAAGTGGAAATTGTGGAAATATTTCGTTAATATGGGGGCTGAAAATGTGAAAATTACGCTAAAAATGCAATTTTTTTGGCTGAAAATTTCGTAGTTGAATATTTTTAGCTAACTTTGCAACGCAAAAAATCGAAAACATAAATCAAACTTAAAAATCAAACCATTATGTCAGAAATCGCATCTCGTGTTAAAGCTATCATCGTTGACAAACTCGGTGTTGACGAAAACCAAGTAACTGAAACTGCAGCTTTCACTACTGATCTCGGCGCTGACAGCCTCGACACCGTAGAGCTCATCATGGACTTCGAAAAAGAATTCGGCATCACTATCCCCGACGAAGAAGCTGAAAAAATCGCTACTGTTGGCGACGCTATCGCTTACATCGAAAAAGCTCAAGCTTAAGTCGACAACTGCTTTACCGCGCATCAGTTATCCATAGCAGGATAAACGCTCAACTCCCCCCTTCGGCCATATTTGAGGCCGGGAGCTAAAGTGATAAATACACGCGGTGCCTGCTGATTAAGCATAACCTCTATCTAAGTTTCCTCCTCAACAGGCCCCCTGCTCTGAGGGGGAAACTTAGAACGTTTATAACGTCAGGAGCCAAACCCGTCGCCGGATATCGCTCTCCGCCGTCTGCCAAACTCCTGAACGCGACTCCTAACCGAGTCAATCCCAATTAGTTACCATAAATTTACTATAGATACTCACCACTATGGAATTAAAACGAGTAGTAGTAACCGGTATGGGTGCAATCACCCCTATCGGCAACGACGTTGAAACCGCCTGGACCAACGCTAAAAACGGCGTAAGCGGTGCAGGCCCCATCACTCACTTCGACGCCTCTAAGTTTAAAACTCAATTTGCTTGCGAAGTAAAAGACTTCAATGGCAATGAGCTTTTTGACCGCAAAAAGGTGCGCCAACTCGACCTTTACGCTCAATATGCCCTCGCAGCAGCCCGCCAGGCTGTTGAGGACTCAAAAATTGAAGAAGACCCCAACGTTAACCGCGACCGCATCGGCGTTATCGTAGCTGCCGGCATCGGTGGCCTCCACACTTTTGAGGAAGAAGCCGGCTATTATGCTCTCAACGAGGATAAAGGCCCCAAATACAATCCCTTCTTCATCCCCAAAATGATTGCCGACATCGCCTCCGGCCACATTTCAATGGAATATGGCTACCACGGCCCCAACTTCGGCACCGTTTCGGCTTGCGCATCTTCTAACAACGCAATTATCGACGCTTTCAACCTCATTCGTCTCGGCAAAGCCGACGCTATCGTGACCGGTGGTGCTGAAGCGGCTATCTTCCCCGCAGGTGTAGGCGGCTTCAATTCAATGCACGCCCTCTCAACCCGCAACGACTCGCCCGAAACCGCTTCACGCCCCTTCAGCAAGTCGCGCGACGGATTCGTTATGGGCGAAGGCTCGGTAGTGTTGGTGCTCGAAGAGCTTGAACACGCCAAAGCCCGTGGCGCTAAAATCTATGCCGAAGTAGCAGGCGGCGGCTTGTCGGCCGATGCCTACCACCTCACCGCCACCCATCCCGAAGGTCTCGGCGCCATTCTCGCAATGCGCAACGCCCTCGAAGATGCCGGCATGAAACCTGAAGATATCGACTATATCAACGTTCACGGCACATCAACCCCAGTTGGTGACATCTCTGAAATCAAAGCCATCAAAGAGGTGTTTGGCGACCACGCTTATGACCTCAACATCTCATCGACCAAATCAATGACCGGCCACTTGCTCGGCGCTACCGGCGCAATGGAAGCAATGTTCTCTGTCAAAGCCGTTCAAGACAATATCGTGCCCCCCACAATCAACCACGAAGAGGGCGATGAAGATGAAGAAATCGACTACAAGCTCAACTTCACATTCAACCGTGCCCAGGAACGTCCCGTGCGCGCTGCGTTGAGCAACTCATTCGGTTTCGGCGGCCACAACGCTACCGTTATCGTAAAAAAATATGAAGAGTAACCGATAGTTACCTTCGCCACACCTAAAAAGCCGCCCTGCGCAATGCGCCGAGCGGCTTTTTAGGTGTGTTAGAATAGGTCAGATGTTAGGCGATGAGGATGAGGACGATAGGAGCATACATAAGTATGTGACTGAGTCCGAATTCCGAAAGCAACGACACAGATGGCCAATTATCACACACCGCCTTTTTTCTTCTTGGGATTATGTTAGCGAGCGAGAGCGGCAATCTGTTCGGCAGTGAGGCTACATTGGCGAGCAAGCTCTGAGGCACTGTAGTGGTTGGGGAACGCTTTAGGCAAGCCGAGGTTGATGACTTTCACCGGCGATGTACCCAGATACGACGCTACTTTCTGGCCATAACCACCCTCCACAATGCCATCCTCTGCGGTGATGACAAGGTCGTAGGAGCGGAGCGCATCAAGGGCGGCTGTGTCGAGCACAGAAAGCGAGCGAGGGTTGATAACCGTTGGGTTAACACCTTTCTCTTTCAACAAATCGGCAGCTTGAAGCATGGTGGGGAGAAATGTGCCGGCACCGATGAGAGCCACCTTTTCGCCTTGGCGCACAGTTTGATATGGAGCAACCGAGTAGTCATCGAGCGTTGCCACTTCGGGGTTGTCAACGGCCGGCGAGCCGGGAATGCGAATTACTACCGGAGTGGTTGAATCTTTGCGGGTGACCGCCCACGAGAGCATTGCTTCGAATTCGTTGCGACAAGTCGGTGCGAGCAACTGCAGGTTGGGAATGTTGCCAAGCAGAGCCACATCGAAGAAACCGAGGTGGGTTTCATCGTTCATGCCGAACATTGTGGCGTAGAACACCACAAAAGTAGCCGGCTGACGGTTGAGCGCAGCGTCTTGGGCAAATTGGTCGTAGGCTCGCTGGAGGAATGAGCTGACTACGCCAAACACCGGTTTTGCGCCACCTTTAGCCAATCCGGCGGCCATATCTACGGCCTGCTGTTCGGCGATGCCTACATCTATGAACTGACGACCCGCCTGTCGACGGCGCTCGGGCGAGAAGCCGAGCACACCGGGAGTGCCTGCGGTCATGGTGACAACGGTAGGGTCGGCCTGCATCATTTTGAGCATATCGGTGGCGAAGATGTCGTCATATCCGGGAGTATCATCGACCGAATTGTCGAGCAGCGCACCGGTTTTCAAGTCGAAAGGCATCGACCAATGGAATGTTTCCTTATCGGCCTCGGCCACCGGCAGGCCCAAACCTTTCATAGTGTTGATATGCACCACAACGGGGTGATCGATATCCTTAACGGCCCGGAACATTTCGATAAGAGAGCGAAGGTCGTTGCCGTAGTGAACGTAGCGGTAGGCATAGCCCATTGAGCGGAAAAGGTTGGGCTCGGCAGTGCCGTTGGAGTGGCGAAGCAGACGGAGGTCGGCATAGATGCCGCCATGATTTTCGGCAATACTCATATCGTTATCGTTGACCACAACAATGAAGTTGGAGCCGAGGGTTGCGCCATAGTCAAGGCCTTCAAAAGCCACGCCCCCGCTCAGCGAGCCGTCGCCGATAACGGCCACTACATTTTCCTGGCCACCGCGCAGGTCGCGCGCTTTAGCCACGCCGGTTGCGAGTGCTACGGCCGAAGAAGTGTGGCCTAAAGAGAAGAGGTCGTAAGGGCTTTCCGACGGGTTAGTGTAGCCGGTGACATCGTCGTAATGGTCAGGGTCGGTAAACGCCCGGGCGCGACCGGTAAGAATTTTGTGAGGATAGCTTTGGTGCGAAACGTCGAAAATCAGTTTATCTTCGGGAGTGTTAAACACATAGTGGAGAGCGATAGTAGCTTCAACCATGCCGAGGTTGGGGCCCACGTGTCCGCCATGGGCCGACACCTTGTCGAGCAGTGCCCGGCGCACGTCAGCTGCCAATTCGCGAAGCTCATTGAGCGACATTGAGCGCAAATCGGCAGGCGATTTCACGCGCTTCAGCACGAGGGTTTCAGAGAGTGTATCCATATTGTTCAGAGTATAATAATATAATAGTCAGTGTTTCAATAAATTATAATTCAGTTCCTATTCAGGGCAGTAAAACTTCATTACAACCCTTATATATAAACGCTTCCGGCGCCCCGATAGTTCGTGCAGACAGAGATAGCTGCGATTTGCAAAATATATAATCCGCCCAAACCGCTTTCAGTTCTTTCGCCATCTCTGAGTAGGGTCGTGGCCTGCCACGACCGCTAAACCATTCAATTTCAGGCATTAATCAGCAACCACTCGATCATCGCAGGCCATGGCCCTACCGCGTTAGAGGTTGTCATCAAAGAGGCGCAACATTTAATACCCGAGAATAATGAATCGAACTGATGTTGAGGGATTTGGGATAAGTGGATATGGAAGACAGGTGTTATCCGTATATATAAAAAATGAGAATACATAGGGTTAATTTATTATCATTCAACATATTATAAATAGACCTTTCTTTATATTCAGTCAATCTGAACGATTTTTGTAAGCAAAAATTTGCACGAATTATTATAAAATTATAATTTTGTAACGATTTGCAGAGGCATATCCAAATATTTTGATAAGAAAACGTTTTGCTTTTCGCTCTTAGTTGATGAACCTGAGAAATTTTGAAACAAGAGAAGCGAGAAAAGGCAAAATAGTAACTCACGCATATACGTGGGCGGCTATTGTTGCATCCGCTTCTCAATGGTTTTCTCAGGACCAATCAACTAAGGACGTGGCAATTCGACCCACGTTTTTTTGTGTCCTTAAATATGCTGCTTGGGTCGTGGCAGCAACTGAGAAAAAATGAGAAATAAACCAATTAAACTTCTGACCACGGCCTTAGCGTATTCACTATTGCTAACATCTTGCGCTTCTATCGTTACGAAACGCAATCAGGAAATCACATTCAAAGGAGTACCCGGCACTACGGTAATTGACAAAAAGAAGAACAAAATTATCGCAGAAGTCGGCTCAAATGGGTTTGGACAGCCAACGTACCCAAACAGCTCGGCCACAAGGAAATTTCAGCGACTAAAGACGGTTACGAATCCAAGGACTACACAATGAGTACTAAGATTCAAGGATGGTTTTGGGGTAACCTGGCATTTGGCGGTATTCCCGGCATGGCAATTGACGCTGCTACAGGTAAGATGATGAAATATTCCGAGAGCCTGTATGATGTCACTCTTCAACCTCTCCCCGGCGCAGAAACTGAGACAGAAGAGGAAATCGTAATTCCTTTCGCACCCGGGGCTGCTGTGAATCGTAATAATCCCGGCGCAACTGAAATGGAAAAGACCATTTTACGCTGGTATATTGATTCAGACCCACGTGGCGCTCGCGTGTTCTGGCGCGTAATTTCTAACGTACCGGGAGAAGTTCCCAACACCAACGAAACTTACCTGACTACCACTCCTATTGAGGAGACAAGAAGCTTCAACATTCCCGGGCTCACCTATGAAAATTCCAACAATGTAACTGTTGAAATTAAGGTCAGCAAACGTGGTTATGAAGACCAGGTTAAGCGCTATAATGTCCGTCAAGCAATTGACCAACAGGAAATAAGCGGATTCTTTGAACTTGTGGAAAAAGCTAAATAATTCAAAATCCTTATAAACACCTTCCCTATTATGAAACGAAATATCTTTAGACTGCTTGTAGCACTTGCATTTATGGTTACATCGTTGGCTACCTATGCCAAAGACTTCGCAATTGCAATAAATAGCGACCCCGAGGATGCGGAAGTATATGTTAACGGTCAACTTGTCAGCAATACTACTCCGACCATTATTTCCGTAGACAAAAAGACTGCATCGAAAACCATGATTATTCAAGTGCGTAAAGATGGATATGAGTCGAAGTCAGCTACAGTATCTTATACCGTCAAACAGCTGAAGGCCAATCCGGTTCTGTTTTTAAAAATGAAGAAAAAAGCGCCTGAAGCATCCAAGCGCATGGCTCAAGACCCAACTGTAACTGTTGGTGAAAGTCAGCAGCGTGTCGATCGCCATAACGCCGGCATGACTGCAATGGAGCAAGCTATCATCCGTTGGTATTTTGATTCAGACCCACGTGGAGCCCGCATCTACTGGCGCGTTATTTCAAGTATTCCGAACGAGGTAAAGAATACCAATGAAACTTATCTGACTACCACTCCCTTGGAAGAAACCCGAAGCTTCAACATACAAGGGTTAACCTACGACAATTCTCGCGATGTAACGATTGAAATTAAGGTTAGCAAACGTGGCTACGAAGACCAAGTTAAGCGTTTTAATGTCCGTCAAGCCCTTGACCAACAGGAAATAAGCGGCTTCTTTGAGCTCGTACCAAAAGAGGTGACTGAATAATTCGATTTAGCTTAATTGTAGCAAAAAGAGGGGATCATGCTTAGTAGCATTATCCCCTCTAATATTTCATATAATATTTTTCGCTATCTCTGAATGGGCCGAGTTATCCATTAGTGGGCTTGGAGCCAGTTGGTGGCAACGCCGGAGGCGACTTCAAGGCGCACACGGCCCGAGAAGGCATTTTCCATCAATCGTGTCACTTCAGATTGCAGCTCGGCCAACTCGTCGGGGTAAACATTGAAAATCAATTCGTCATGAACTTGCAAAATCATGCGCGAGCGCAACCCACGCTCCGAAATCATGCGATTGATATCAATCATGGCGCGCTTGATAATGTCGGCGGCAGAGCCTTGCAATGGAGCGTTGACGGCATTGCGCTCGGCAAAACCGCGGAGGCCGGCGTTGCGCGAATTGATGTCGGGCAGATAGCGGCGGCGATTATAAATGGTGGTTACATAGCCGTTGGCGCGGGCATCGTTGGTTACGCCTTCAATATACTGCGCAATAGAGGGATAAGAGTTGAAATAGCCGTCGATAAGAGTTTTGGCCTCGGAGCGTGGTATGCCGAGGCGCTGCGACAGGCCGAAAGCCGAGATGCCGTAGATGATGCCGAAGTTGGCCGTTTTGGCATTGCGGCGCAGGGTGTCGTCGACTTGGTCGAGCGGCAAGTGATAGATTTTGGCAGCAGTGGCGCGGTGAATATCTTCTCCGGCGGTGAAGGCGGCAATCATATCCGGGTCGTTGGCAAAATGAGCCATCAACCGGAGTTCGATTTGAGAATAGTCGGCCGACAGAATCAAACAACCCGGGTCGGCAATGAAAGCACGGCGAATTTCGCGGCCATCGTCAGTGCGAATAGGGATGTTTTGCAGGTTAGGATTCGACGATGATATGCGCCCGGTGGCGGTAACCGTTTGATTAAAAGTGGTATGGATTTTTCCGGTAGACTGATTTATCAGCTCGGGGAGAGCATTGATGTAGGTTGCCAGCAATTTGCTCAGCGACCTCACTCTCAGAATAATGTCGACCAGGGGATGAGCCGTGCGATAACTTTCAAGAATTTCTTCTGTTGTAGAGTAAGTGCCTGATTTGGTGCGTTTTGCTTTCGGGTCGATTTTGAGTTCATCGAAAAGCACCTCTCCCACCTGTTTAGGCGACCCGAGCTTGAACGGATGGCCTGCAAGCTGATAAGCCTCCTGCTCTAATGCGTTAAGGCGCTCCGTTAGTTGCACCGACATTTGATTGAGCTCTTTGACGTCGATTCTGACGCCGGTCACCTCCATATCAGCCAGCACTTTTACCAATGGCATCTCAATCTCGTTGAGCAACTTCGTTTGATCGGTTTCCTCAATTCGGGCAAGCAAAACCGGGCGCAGGCGCATTGAGAGCAGCGCTGTTTCGGCCAATCGGGGAGCAATCATCTCGCGCGGGAGTTCGGGATAGGGATTTTTAGAGCGGGAAGTGGCCGGATCGAGCGCATCGGCCGTTGCGTGGCCAAGATAAGCCATGGCTATGTCGCTCAGCCGATGGCGCATTTCGGGCTGAAGCAGGTAATGAGCGATAGCAACGTCGAAGTAGGCCACATCAAACTTAACACCCTCTGAAGCAAGCACTACCATATCGCGCTTGAGGTCGAAGCCAACGAGAGTGGCCGGGGATGAGAATAAAGGCTGAAGCATCACAAGCCATTCGGCTCGCTCGGCAGTCTCCGACGACGGCAGATGGAGGATATTGACCGGAGCGTCGGCACTTACTGCCAACGCAAGCGAGCGGGCGCGTGCCGTCATGGCATCAGGGCCCGGAGCATAGAGCGCCCAGCCAAATTCCTTGGCGGCTGCACATTGAGCCACCACTTTTGCTGCTTCGCCAATTGAGGTAATTTCCTTAAACTCAAAAGTTTGAGCTACAGATGGAGTCGGCGTCTCACTCGCTTCGGCATCAAAATCGAAGAGCGAGCCCTGGAGGGTGGGAGTCGACGGCGGGGTGGATTCAACCGCCTGACTTGAGCCTTTAAGCCTGCCAAGAAACGATTTAAACTCAAGTTCGGTAAAGAGTTCGCGCAGTCGGTCAACATTTTCGGGCTTTCTCTCAAGCGAGTCGAGGTCAAGGTCGATAGGCACGTCGGTGCAGATGGTTGCCAAAACCTTCGACATTCTTATTTTTTCGATATTATCGGCAACTTTCAGGCGCAGAGCACCTTTAAGTTCGTCAACATTTTCAATCAACTTCTCTACCGAGCCAAACTGATTGATGAGCTTCACCGCCGTTTTTTCCCCAACGCCGGGACAGCCGGGAATGTTGTCAGAAACGTCGCCCTCAAGCGCCAGCAGGTCAATAACTTGGTGAGGCGACTCAATACCGTAGCGCTCACACACCTCTTTGGGCCCGCGAATTTCAAAATCGCGACCTTTGAGCGACGGGCGATACATCAACACACGGTCGGTCACCAACTGCCCGTAGTCTTTATCGGGCGTCATCATGTAGGTTGTAAACCCTTCTGCCTGAGCACGATGGGCCAGAGTGCCGATAACGTCGTCGGCCTCATAGCCCGGTTTTTCGATAACTGCAATATTGTAGGCGCGAATTATATCCTTAATATACGGAATAGAAAGAGTTATATCTTCGGGCTGCGCATCGCGTTGAGCTTTGTAGTCGGGAAACATTTCGTCGCGAAACGTTGGGCCGGAAACATCGAAGCAAACCGCTATATGGGTTGGATTTTCTTTGCGGAGAATTTCATCGAGGGTGTTACAGAAGCCGAAAATGGCAGAAGTGTTAAAGCCCTGCGATGTGATGCGGGGTGCACGTATCAACGCATAATAAGCGCGATAGATAAGCGCGTAGGCGTCGAGAAGGAAAAGTCGTTTATCAGTGGTTGGCATATCCATATCAGGTTGATTTATCACAAAGTTAACAAAAAAAATTTCGCGGAGGGGATATTTTGAGATTTTTTAGGCTTGCGGAGAGCATAATTTTGCATCAAAAAACCATAAACACCTGACAACTATGACAACATCTTCAACAACACCATCAACAACATCATTAGCTGCAGCTAATTTGAGTGAAGCGGCCAATACAGCTGCATCAACCCGTTCCGACCTCGCCGCTGCTCGCTCCAATCATCTCTCACCCGAAATCAAAGCTATGCTTGAGGAGAACGCTCGCCGCGAAAAAGCTTTCTTACTCCGCAACGACTACGACCCCGCTACCGGCCGCGGATGTACCGGCCCGCGCCGCGAAGTGAACCGTTGCCGTTATGCCAACTACTCAACCCTTTGGCTTCCCGAATCGATGCTCGCCGATCCCGAATACACGCGCGTTAAATCGGCCGCCGACTTCCGCTATCTCCGCTGCGCCCACGATTTCGAATATTGGGCCATAACCTGCGCCAAAATCAAAGAGAAAGATAGCGCCCGCATTGTGCCGTTTCGCCTCAATCACGCCCAACGCCGGGTATTGGCGCAACTTGAGGAGGATCGCCTCGCCGACCGTCCACTGCGCTTCATTCTCCTCAAGGCGCGCCAATGGGGCGCTTCAACGTTTATCCAGACCTATATGGCGTGGATTCAGTGCTGCCTTCGTCGAAACTGGAACTCACTTATCAGCGCCCAGATCAAAGACTCGGCGGCCAACATCCGCGGCATGTACAGCCGTATTCTCGAAAATTATCCGGCCGAATATTGGCGAGAGGATGAAAAACCGGCTTTCAAGGCATTTCAGGGCTCGCAAAACACCCGTTTGATTGCCGGACGCGAATGTTGCGTTACGCTCTCGACATCGGAAAATCAAGACGCCATGCGCGGCTTTGACATCGCTATGGCCCATTTGACTGAGGTTGCATATTGGCGCGACACTCCCAGCCAACGCCCCGAGGACTTTATCGCCGCAATTTGCGGCTCTATCAACTATAAGCCTATGACTCTGATTGTTATCGAGAGTACGGCCAATGGGGTGGGCAACTACTTCCACAACGAGTGGCTGCGGGCAGTGGCGGGCGAAAGCGACAAGCGCCCGATTTTCGTGCCGTGGTATGAAATCGAAATCTATCGCACCACGCCCGACGACCCGGCAACCCTCGCTCAGTCGCTTACCGACGAAGAGCGCCGGCTTTGGGACCGCGGCCTGTCGCTCTCGCAAATCAATTGGTATCGCCACCGCCGACGCGAGCAGCAATCAGTCTACCGCATGATGGCCGAGTTCCCTTCTACCCCCGACGAGGCCTTTATGGCTACGGACCTCTGCGTGTTTGACCGCGAAAATCTGCAAAAACTTGAGCAATATGTCGAGGCGCCGTCATTCAAAGGCGACATCGTGGCCAAAGGGGGTAACATCACCGGCAATGCCTCCCTTAAACAACTGCAACTGCAACCGGCGGCCAACGGAAATCTCGAAGTCTGGGAACGCCCGAAACCCGACCAACGCTATGTGGTGGCCGTCGATATAGGCGGTCGCTCGGCCAAAGCCGACTGGAGCGTAATCGTAGTGGTCAGCATCGGGCCACCGGGCCACTCCTGTTCCCTGCCGGCTATTGTGGCCCAGTGGCGCGGACATATCGACCACGACCTCCTCGCATGGAAAGCTACACAGTTAGCCACTTATTACAATCGCGGGCTGCTCGTGTTTGAAAGCAACACGCTCGAACACGAGGCTATAGAGGGTGAGCCGGCCGACTACATCTTGGCTCAGATCGCCGACAGCTACTCCAATCTTTACACCCGACAAGGGGGCAGCTACGGCTTCCACGTCAACCGCTCGACCAAAACGTTTATCATTGCCCGATTGATAGCGATGGTGCGCGACAGCGGCTGGATTGAGCGCAGTCGTGAGGCCTTCAACGAGCTGACCACCTATGAGGCTGTTCCCGGCACTCGCGCTTTCGGCGCCTCCCAAGGCCATCACGACGACCTCGTCATGGCTCGCGCCATTGCATTCGAGGTGGCCGCCACTGCCGATTTCCTTAATGTTTCTGACGCCTCCGATACCGACATGGCCTCTTACCTCTACCAATTCCGCTGGTAACTCCCTCTACCCTGATTCTCTAACACTTAACACTCAATTCAAATGCTAACTCATTACTCCTATCAAGAACTCTCGGAGATATGGCTTCTCAAGAAGGGCCACATACCTCTCCGCACCGACACCTCTCTGAGCCGCGTCGACGGCTACAACCTTGCCGACTTGCTGCAATTGGAGATTAACCAATGGTATCTCAGTCTGCTCGACTCCGCACCGCTCGATATGCTCCCCGTAGTGTCGGTTGCCACCGATGTTAAGAACCTCACTGTCAGCGACGGCATCGTGACATTTGACCTCCCGGCCCGATGTCGCCGCCCTGTGGCGGTGAAGCTCGCCGACTGGCGCGTAGCCGCCACTCCCTTCTCAGCCTCCGACAACCCCCGGCTGGCCAACCTGCAACAATCAGTCTACACTCGCGGCGGTGCATGCCATCCCGTAGCTATCATCGAGGGGCGCAAATTGATTCTTTACTCCACCTCGGCGGCCGCTCCCGTTTTAGAGCAGTTAGATGCCGTTGTCGAGCCGGCTGAAGGCGACTACGTTCTCGACCCCTCATTATTATCAACTATTCCCGATTTTATTAACCAAAATTTCTGACTATTATGATTTCAACTGATTTACGCCTGCTCGGCGAAGCGCGCCGGGCATGGAACGCCGGCGCCGACTTGCGCTCGCGTCGCTTGCGCTACAAACGCTTTACCTACGGCAATCAATGGAGCGATATCATCAAAACATCCTCAGGCGAGATTATGACCGAACGCGACCATGAGCTGCGCCGGGGTCGCCGCCCGATGTCCAACAATCTCATACGCCGACTGATTAAAAGCATCGTGGGCCGATTTCGTGTATTAGAAGAGGATAACCCCATAACCGACCCCATGCTTGCCCGTCTTTCACAACTCAATAACCTGGAGGAACTCGACGCCCGCAATCTCGAAGAGTTTTTGATTTCAGGCTGCGCTATTCAGAAAATCTCTGCCGAACGCCGTCATCACGGGGCCGGGGTGTGGGTCGACAATGTGGCTCCCGACAAATTTTTCATCAACTCCATAACCGACCCCCGCGGCTGGGATATTGAATTGATAGGCATGCTCCACGACATGAGCTTCACCGAGCTCATTATGCGATTTGCCTCTGACAATCCGGCTTTGGCAACGCGCCTGAGCGCAATTTATCAGCAGCCTCAAAGGTGGGGCGCCGTTTCTCCACTGGCCTCTGAGCCTGATGATGCCTGCTTTGACCGCGCTCCTTCGGGCCGTTGCCGGGTGGTGGAGGTGTGGACTTTGGAGGTGATGCCGGTCACGGTAGCCCACGACCCGGTCAACGCCACCACGGCCGAAATCAATGCCGACACCCGCAATCAAATCATCAAACTCAACCGTCAGCGCCGCCGCAAAGGTGAGGCCGAAATAAAGCTGACCACTAAGTTCAGCTCGCTTTGGCGCTGCCGGTGGCTCGCTCCCGACGGCACTTTGCTCGCCGGCTCAACTGCCTCTCGCCATCCCTTTGTCGTCAAGCTCTACCCGCTTATCGACGGCGAGGTACACTCGCTCGTTGAGGATGTCATTGACCAGCAGATTCAAATCAACCGGCTCATCACTCTCATTGACCATATCATGGGGTCTTCGGCTAAGGGTGCTTTGCTTTTCCCCGTGAAGCAAAAGGTTGAGGGAATTGAGTGGGACGATATCAGCCGCATGTGGTCAGCTCCCGACGCCGTAATCCCCTACGCCGGCTCAACTGCTGTGGCCGAGCCGCATCAGGTGTGCTCATCGGGAGGCGATGCCATAGCCAAAGAGTTGCTGGCTGTGCAGCTGAAAATGTTTGAGGACGTTTCGGGCGTAAGCCAGGCGCTGATGGGGAAAACCGGCGGTGGCGGTAACGTTGGCATCGAACGCTACGAAGCCGAGGTGCGCAACGCCACCATCACCATCAACGACATTCTGAAAACTTTTCAGCATCTCCGATCGCAGCGTAATGAGCTGATGCTCAACCTCTCGGGTAAAATTGGCGGTATTTTTACCACATAACCGCAATTTTTTTGCTCGCTGTGCAGCGTTTTGGCCCACCCTTGATATTATCTTTGCAATGTAAAACCTATGAACAACTAAAATCAACCAACCTATGACTTCCACTTTAAAGGGTAGGCCGAAGCCCACAGCCCGTGATTCACAAGCGGCCCGACTGAAAGATTTCGCTCGAATGTTTCAGCGCCGCATCAGCTACTGCCTTGAGTGCGACAATCTTGCCTCACTCAAGCAGATAGCTCTGCTAACAGCCCAAAGCGAAGCCCCGGCTTACTACGTCACCTGGATCTATGCGCGCAACCGCGTCACCGCCATGATACGCCAATGGGAGCACGCAGGCCACATCACTTACTCCGCCAACCGCCATTCGCGCCAAGCCATGATTGAGGAATTGGCCCGGCGGGCTATGGCTACCCAAACTTTTGTAGGTAATATTACCATTAGCGAAGCCGTCACTCGTGTGATGGCCGAAGGGGGCGCATCTTCTTTTTTCATTTCGCCATCCTATTCATGGAAGCTGCTTCTGCAGGCTCGATACCATTCCGGCCGTCGACTCAGGCGTACCACCCGTCGACGCTCGCGCCGCCTGCTCTAACATGCGCCTGACCTCGCCGGCTCTCTCCCCCCTCTCTACTTCTTAATCCGTATTTACTAACTCTTATAATTTAATTTAATTCACTTAACTATGACAACAACTATTTCTCTTTCAACCGCTCGCATTATCGACCTGATAGCCGCTCTTTCGGCTTTCCGCAAACTTCTCGACGAGAAAACAAATCCCGAGCATCAACTCTCGGCCGACAATTCCCGCGGGCTATGTCCACTGATTTCCTCAGCTGCCGCCACAGTAGCTGCCCGGCTCGCCCCTATCGTTTCGGTCGATTCCGGGCTTGACTCTCCGCCCGATTCTGCCTCCGACTTGATTAAGCTAAACATTGAAATGTCCTCCCTGCTGCCGGCCGTAACGGCTACGATGGTACGCAAAAGCATTGAAGAAGCGATTGTTTACTCCGTTCTCTCCTCAATTTGGGTGCCGATTGATGTCAATGTCGCCAACTGCTACAACATCCGTGCCGACTCAGCCGTGGAAAACACCCACGACCTATTTGCCGAAGCCAATGTCAAAGCTGCCAAACTACTGCGCCTGACACCCGGCTACTAAGACCCGCCGAGTTATTTCCCTAAAGGAGGGAGCTTGGCGGGATGGGAGAGATGGACCAGTTGGTAACGCACCCAGGCAAAGAAATGCTTGACTGCGCGTTGCATCTTAGGGAAGAATTTACGCGGTTGCCACGAACCGTAAACAATGTGGCGGGCGAAGGCTTCATGACGCCGCTCTACCCCTTTCGAGGCAGGCGTCACGTAAAGACCCGGCAGAATGGTGGAGTCGCCGGCGATAGTTTGCACTTGCTCCCACGGCTCCCAACCCATCAGCGTGGCCAGGTCGGTCATCAGCGTAGTGGCTTGTACGAGATTTTGCTGCCCGTCGCGAGTGATAAACGGCACTGTTTCGTAGTGAGTGGCCATGCGGCGGCAGAACTCATTACCCGGCTTCCCGGCAAAAATGGCTGCTTGCATATTTATGCCGGAGGGCATCGTTTCGTTAAAACCCAGGAAAGAGCTGTCGGGGAAAATAGCGGGAATTGGGTTAAGAAGCAGAATGTCGGCGTCCATATACCATCCCCCCTCTGTCATTACGGCATAAAATCTGACGGCATCAGCCGCAAAAGCCCATTTGCCGGCATCAAGGGCCTGGTCGATATACTGATAGCCGATGGCGCGGGCATCGCGTGCTGTCCACAGGCGTATTTCATAGTCGGGCAGCATGCGGCCCCAACTTTCCAGACACCATTTGATTTCAACCGGAAACGGTTGTCCGCTAAACCAGCAGAGGTGGATGATTTTCGGTATTTCTGCATTCTTCTTTGCCATTGCGTTCATTGCTCTTGATGATTGGAAACGGAAAAGTTACGTTGTGTCTGGCGCGCACGAGCCCATTTGTGCCGCTCGGCCCCGGCTTGAATAGAGGCAATTTTTCTCCCTACTCCCCCTTCGAGCAGTCCGCCTTCAGCGATTAGCGTTTTCAAATAGCTGACAAGCCATCGCCATGAGGGCTTTAACGGATGAATTGACGGATATTTCACAGCTATGGCCGGCGCCGCTATTTCAGCTTGCAGAAACAGCTTGTCGCGATATTCCTCGGGAGTGGCGCAACGATGGTGCACTATCTCTCCGTCGACCTGAAAGGGGGTAACGGTGTCAGGGAAAATCACTCGCTCCCCAATGTTGTGGAAGTTCCATGTGGCATATCGTTTATCGAAAAGCCTTACCTGATTGTCGGGCCACCAGCCACAATGCTTCACCGGTGACTGGCAGAAAAAGTTGAGGCGCGAAATTGAATAGACGCGATGGGCCGGCTTGTCGGCAAACAGCTTTTTGATTGACTCTTGAAGCGCCGGCGTAACGATTTCATCAGCGTCGATAAACATAACGTAGCGATTGCGGGCGAGCGAAGTGGCATATTGCCGTTGAGCACCGAAGCCCGTAAACTTGCGGCTCTCAACCCGGCAACCCATCCGGCCGGCTATTTCTACGGTGGCGTCGGTCGACAGGCTGTCGACAACGATGATTTCATCGGCTATGGGGCGAACCGACTCTATGGCCGATGCTATGCGGGCTTCTTCGTTAAGGGCGAGAATGATGGCTGTGATTTTTTCCATGGGTATCCTGTTGGCGGCTTTTCGCGTTATTCGTGGCTAATTTACTAATTTTTTTCATTTCTTTTATCATTGTCTCCAACTTTCATAGCCTCTTTAATGTTAAAATTATAAAACCGCAAAAATTCCACACGATGAAACGTCTCCCTCCCATCGAAAAAATTTATGAAGCACTGACCGCCGTAGCCGATGGCCGCGTCATTGTCGACGGCGACCCTCAGCGCTCTGAAGGCTACGCCAAAGTAACTTCTTCTGACGGCACCCGCACCTACGACCTCAGCTGGGATGTCAGCACTTATTCCTCCAACGACAACGCCACTTATTGGCAAGGCTATCCCGGCTATCCGGTCATTGCGCTGCTGATGGTTCGTGGCAAACTCCCCTATGATGAGGCATTGGCAAAAAACTTAGCCGGAGTTAACTGGACCGAGCTTAACTCTCTCCATCGCAACGACTATGCCGCCGCCGTCAGTCAAGTCATTGCCGAGCGTGGCCTCGACCCCAAGGTTACCTCAACCGAAGTGCAATCAATCTACTCTAACTTGGGTCGGCTACCCATTGCCATTTCGCGCTCGCCCAAGAAGCCCCCGGTCAAATAATCTCCGGCGGGCCCGTTAAACAGGGGCTTTAATCCAGCTTTCTCTACCATATTTTTCTCACGTCAATCAACTCTTTATTTATGATAGCAGCAATACCTACCCACCAAGTGGCTCAATGGATTTTGAACACTATAACCGGTTTCCTCGATTCACTCGGTCTAAAACACGACCCACGCATTGAGGAAATTATCTACATTATAGTTATCGTAGCCGTCGCCATATTAATCGGCTGGCTCATCAGATTGGGCATATTGTTTGCAGCAAAAAAAATTGTCGGGTTGCGCAAGAGCGAGTTCGGCAAGTTGCTTCTGCAGCAACACACGCTGACAAAGTGCTCCCACATCATCCCCCCGCTGGTGTTTTTGGCCCTCGTGCCGTTTGCATTTGAAAGCGGCTCCCGTACCCTCCACTATATCACCAAGATAGTTGGTGTTTACACTGTCATAATGTTTGGCATAGGCCTGTCGGCCATCATCACCTTCATCTGGAGCAACTACGACCGCAAGGCCAACAAGGAGAACCATCCGCTCAAGGGTGTGGCCAACATCATCAAAGGCGTTGTATGGGCCATTCTCATTATCATTGCGGCATCGATTCTTATCGGCAAATCGCCGATGGCACTGTTAGCCGGCCTGGGCGCCTTTGCTGCCGCGTTGATGTTGATTTTCAAAGACTCGATATTAGGCTTCGTGGCCGGAATTCAAATGTCGAGCAACGACATGCTTCGTGTAGGTGACTGGATTGTAGTGCCCTCTACGATTGCCAACGGTGTGGTTGTCGACGTATCTCTATCGGTTGTGAAAGTTCAAAACTGGGACAACACCATCGTCATGGTCCCCCCCTACACTCTCGTTTCCACATCATTCCAGAACTGGCGAGGCATGAGCGAGTCTGGCGTGCGCCAAATCGACCGCTCCGTTATCATCGACAACACCTCTATTGTCGAAGCCTCTGAAGAATTGCTCAATGCCGTGGGTGCCACCTATCCCGAAATGAACACCTACATAGCCAACCGACGCAAAGCTCTCGCCGACGGTCAAGGCAATGTGTTCAACGGCGGTGTGGCTCCGGTCAACGGTACAATCGACACCAACCTCGGCCTGTTTCGCGCCTATATGTGTCAATATCTTTTGGCTCATCCCAAAATCTCCAACGACAACAATATCATCGTGCGCCTGATGAACCCCGACAACTACGGTACTCCGCTCGATATTTACTGCTTCACCAACACCACCGAATGGCTCGCCTACGAGGCTATTCGCTCGCAAATATTCGAGCATATCGCCGCCACCGCGCCTAAATTCGGCTTGAGGATATTCAACTCTACATTCCACGGCAACATTGAAATTGCCCAAGCTGAAGGTCCACGCCAAGTGGGCGAAGCTGCTCCCGCAACTCCATCGGCGAAATAAAAATCGCCTCTACCTTTTGAAAATAATTTATTTTCTGTAACTTTGTTAAACTGATAAATACTTATCAATAATAACCTGAATACAGCTATGCAAAACAAACGCTTTGCCTTCATCATCAACCTTATCATACTGATTGCCGGGGTGGTTATCATAGCCACTTCTCGCCGTCCCGAAGCAGTCCACTCAATCATCCTCATCACCGGGGTTGCCTTTCTGGCCACCGCTATCGTCAACTTCTTCTCCCTGACCTCTACGCGCCACAAAGAGCATCAGCCGGGCGTGATTGCAAAAACCGTCGGGTGGATTACGAGCGTTGCCGCCGTGATTTTAGGGGGCGCCATGGTGATTGTGCCGGAGACTTTCCGCCCGTTGTTTATCTACGTGTTTGCAATATCGCTGTTCGTAGGGGGCATTTACCACATCTATATGATGGCCAGCGGATTACACCCTGTTAAATTCCCCTTGTGGTCATTCATCTGCCCGTTGGCCCTCATCGTGGCCGGCATTGCGCTGTTTTTCGTCGGCTCGCTTAGAGAAGGCTCGGCCAACGTTGCACTTATCGTGACCGGCATAGGCATGGTGGTGTTTGTAGTTACCTCGCTGCTCGAAATGATTATATGCTCACACTATAAACGCCAAATGAAAAAAGCCGGCGAAACACCGGCCCGACAACCCTCTGAGAGCACTCAGAATCACTCAGGCGCTCAACGCATGATTCAAGACGTCAACCCTGACCAAGTCAAAGACATCACCGGCGAAAAGTAAGGGCACAAAAAAAGGGCAAGCTTACTACATCGCGCTCGCTACGACCCGTACCCTTGCTTCGGTCAAGACCTGGGGGATTCCGGGGAGCATGCCGTGTAGGACTTACCCGACTGCAAAGTTAGCAACTTTTTTTTACTTTACAATATATTTTCCAAATTTTTTCATCTACCAACTTCTCCCCCTCTCTCGCAGAAACCATGCAAAACTCTGACCCTCAACCCCCAACCACTCCGCTGGTGATAACCATAGGCCGACAATTCGGAAGCGGAGGCCGCCAGCTCGGCCGCCTCATAGCCGACCGCCTCGGCATCTCCTACTATGACAAAGAATTGCTCAGCCGAGCTGCCAAGGATGCAGGCGTGGCCCAGAGTTTCGTGGAGGAGAACGATGAAAAGATGCCGAATTTCCTGTCGTCGGTGTTGTCGTTCAATATGGGCATGTCGGCATCTTCATGGTATCAAGGCCCGTCGTCGATTTCGGGCGACCGCATCTACAACGCCCAGGGCGACGTAATCCGCCGCCTGGCCGAGCAGCAAAGCTGCGTCATAGTAGGGCGCACGGCTGACTACATTCTCCGCGACCATCCCTGCGTGATCAACGTATTTGTCTATGCTCCCATCGACAACTGCGTGGAGCGCATCGTCGGGCGCACCCCCGAGCTCTCCCGCTCCAAAGCCCGATCTATGGCCGAAAAAACCAACAAACTCCGCTCCGCCTACTATAATTTCTATACCGACCGCCGATGGGGTCACCCCGACAGTTACCACCTTATGATCGACACCTCGCTCCTCCCTATGGAGGATATTGCCGATATAGTGGTGGAATATGCCCGCCGCAGATTTGCATCGCTTGACAAAAAACAGTAAATTTGCATAGCGCTCCAACGAAATTTTGCATAGCGTTGAAACTATTTAGCCATCTTTTTGGTTATTTAACAGAGAGGCAACTACAAATTAGCTCTCGCAACCCATCTAATCTCGCTCCTACTGAATTCATCGATAAAATTATTCATCCACTATAACAACTATTAAACAACATGGGAAAATTCCTCTCTGACTTCAAAGACTTTGCCATGAAAGGCAATGTAGTTGACATGGCAGTCGGTGTGATCATCGGCGGTGCCTTCGGTAAAATCGTCACCTCTATGGTCAACGACCTTTTGACCCCTCTTATCAGCCTCGCTACCGGCGGTCAGCGACTCGACCACCTCTACATCATGCTTCGCGAAGGGTCAAAAACCGAAATCAACGAAGCTACCGGCGCAGCTGTCGATGCCGTTACCTTCAACTACGGTTTGTTTATCCAAAACATCATCGACTTCCTGATCATCGCCTTCTGCATCTTCATGGCTATCCGCTTTATCCAAAAATTCAAGAAAAAAGAGGAAGAAGCTCCCGCTGAACCACCGGCACCCACCAAGGAAGAGGTGCTCCTTACCGAAATCCGCGACCTTCTTGCCAAAGGTCAGGCTAACCAAAAATAATGCAACAACCCCGCAGACCTGTCTTTCTTTTAGGCTATATGGCCTCGGGTAAAACCACCTTAGGCCGCAAGCTGGCTCAAATGGCCGGCGACATCGAATTTGTCGACCTCGACGATTATGTCGAGGCCGACTCTTCCATGTCAATACCTGAAATATTCCGTCAATATGGCGAAGCTGAGTTTCGCCGCCGCGAAACCGCCGCCCTGGCCGAGCTCTGCGCCCGCGCCGACGGCTCTCGCCGACTCATTATAGCCTGTGGCGGAGGCACCCCCTGCCATGGCCGCAACATGGAGCTAATGCTTAGCCGAGGGGTGCCCGTGTGGCTTCAGGTCAGCCCCGAGCGCATTGTAGAGCGCCTGCGCATTGAGCGCTCACGCCGTCCGTTGGTCGCCAATCTGCCCGACGACGAGCTCCACGCCTTTGTGGTCAACGCCCTGGAGCAGCGTCAACCATTCTACAGTCTGACGCCTCACCGATTCGACGCCTCCCAACTCGAAACCGACGAGCAAGTCAGCCAATCAGCCAATCGATTTATATCACAATTTCTGACTCAATCATGATAAACCCTTACGGCTCCCCGCTTGAGCAGCCTGCGCAGATAGCAACCTCGCGTCGCAAACTGTCAATAGGGCTGCCCGCCATTCACTCTGATTCGGAACACCGCTTTCCTCTGACTCCCGAGGGGGCGGCTACGCTTTTGGAGCGAGGCTACCGCGTAATTATCGAAGCCGGGGCTGCCGACCCAATCCACTATAACGACAACGCATACGCCCGCCGAGGCATCGAGATTGCCGACCGCGCGGCAGCGCTTGCTGCCGATGTGGTTATCTACACTGCCGAGCCTCAACGCCCCGACATCGACATGATGCGCCGCGGAGCCATGCTGCTCACTCTGATGCACCTTGAGCGCTGGCACCCCTCGGCAATCAATGCGATGCTCATGCGCGGCATTGTCACCATTGCCCTTGACCTTATCACCGACCCTCGCGGCAACCATCCATTTGCCGACATTTTAGCCGAAATCGACGGCCGGGCAGCCATTGCTTTAGCTTCATCATTGCTTGCCGATTCGCAATCAGGCAAAGGAATATTGCTCGGCGGAGTAGCCGGGATTGTGCCCTGCGAAGTAACCATTTTCGGCTCGGGACTGGCAGCTATCGCCGCCGCAAGGTCAGCTACGGGATTGGGTGCGATGGTCAGAATGTTTGACAACGATGTTTACTCGCTCCGCTCAGCCATCCGCGACCTCGGCCCGCAAATCATAGGTTCGGCCTGCCACGCCAAGGTAGTCGAGTCGGCTCTCCGCTCGGCCGATGTGGTCATCGCCACCGGCGGCTTCCCGTCGACCTTTGCCATCGACGCCATGATGGTGGAGCAAATGAAGCGCGGAGTGCTTATTTACGACCTGACTCCCCGTGCCGGCCGCCTTTTCCCCTCACTCCCTTGCATCGACCTGTCAGAGGCACGCCAAGCGGCCGGTATCGACCGCCGCAAGGTCTATGTCAACCCCGGCAACGCTGTGCCTCGCACGGCGGCCATGGCTCTGTCTAACTCGCTCAACACGCTGCTCGATGACGTGATGGTGTGTGAAGGGGTCACCAACGCCTTGAAACTCACCCCCGGGCTGCGCGGTGCGGTGCTCACTTTCCTGGGCAAAGTGACCAATCGCGAAGTTGGCCGCCTCGTGAAGTGTCGCGCCACCGACATAACTATTTTCCTCCAACTGATGTAAATTCTGAAGATCTATATGGGTGAATACAGAAAGAAATTCTATGTTGTGTGGGTAGGCTACTCCCCCGGCATCTACGACTCATGGGAGGAGGCAAAGCTGCAAATCGACGGCTTCCCGGGAGCGCGGTTCAAAGCCTTCCCTACGCAAGAGATGGCCACACGAGCCTTTCGTGGCGACCCCGACGAGCAGAAATCGATGCTTCGCGCCATTGCCTCCCACCGTGCCGACTCGCTCGCTACCTTCAACATCGACGAGCACCCCGACGTTATCCGCGACTCGATTTGTGTCGACGGCGCTTGCTCCAAAAATCCCGGCCCGATTGAATATCGATGTGTCGATACTGCCACCGGCGCTGAAATTTTCCGCGTGGGGCCGCTCGAAGGGGGCACAAACAACATTGCCGAATATCTGGCGCTCATCCACGCCCTCGCCCTCCTCAACAAAAACGGCAACGACCACACAGTCATCTACTCTGACTCGCGCACCGCACAGTCGTGGATTCGCAACCGCGGAAATAAATCCACTCTCAAGCCTACTCAGCAAAACGCCAAAATTCGCGAACTGCTGGCTCGTGCCGATGCCTGGATACAATCCCACCCCTACCACTCGCGCATCCTAAAATGGGACACAGACCGATGGGGCGAAATTCCGGCCGACTTCAACCGCAAATAAAGGTAACCCAATTGGGTTTTTCAATATACCGCCAATCTCAATCAATCTACATAAACTGCAATCTTAACCGGTTTCAATCATGAAAAAAATAATCGTTACATCGCTCATCATGGCTGCTTCGCTCGTTGCAAGCGTGGCTCAAGAGCGAAATTCAATCACTACCATCACTCGCGACGGCCGTCAGGTAACCGCGACTATGGTTACCCCCTTCGCTGTGCGTATCACCAACGCTCCTGTCGGTGAAGTCATACCCGACTCGAAGGTTATCGCGTTGGATAATCTGCAAACCTATAAAGAGTTTGAGGCCACTACCTCGCGCGTCGGCAACACCCAGACACTGTCGTCGCCGGTGCAGCCCATCAATGTGTTGCTCAACAATAACTCAGGTGCAGTTTCAATAGAAGTCGGCGACGCCAACATCATCGACACCGGCATGCGCGGCATTACTCCCGAGGGCTTCCGCACCATGCAGCTCACTACCCCGGCCGGCCTGTCGTATTACGGCGCCGGCGAGCGTGGCCACAAGGTTAACTTAGCCGGCGACACCCTTGTGATGTATAACCGTCAGAACTACGGCTACGGAGCCGGCGACCCTCGCATTTCTCAAATGAACATCACCATGCCTATGGTGATTACGTCGGGCGGCTTCGCTCTCATCTTCGACGACTATGCCGCTGCCGAGCTGGTACTCTCCGACCCAATCACCTATACATCAGAGGCCAACTATCCCATCACATATTATGTTGCCGCCCTCTTCGACGACAACCAGCAGACCTCTCTGTCGCAAACCGTTGGCGCCACAGCATTCCTCACCGGTTTTCAACCCCTCCCCCCGCTCTGGACCCTCGGTTACATCACCTCGAAATATGGCTACAAAACCGCCGACGAAACTCTCCGGACCGTTGAACGCCTGCAGCAAGCCGGCTATCCGCTCGACGGCATCGTGCTCGACCTCTACTGGTATGGCCAAGAGCAGGATATGGGCCGCTTGGCCTGGGACCCCGAGCAATGGGGCGACTACAAGCAGATGCTCAAGACCCTGCAAGACAAGAACGTTAACCTCGTCAGCATCTCGCAGCCCTACGTGCTCCGCAACGGCCGTGGCATCGACAACTATAACTTCCTGGCCGAGAACGGTATGCTCGTGCCCGACTCGCTTGGACGCCCCGGCGAAGTGAAAATCTGGGTGGGCGAAGGCGGCATGCTCGACGTTTCCAACCCCGCCACCCGCTCATGGCTTGCCGAGCAATACAAGCAGATGCACCTCGACGGCGTTGACGGCTTCTGGGGCGACTTGGGCGAACCTGAAGTTCACCCCGACTCGCTCGTTCACCATAATGGCCTGACCACTCGCCAATACCATAACCTCTACGGTAACGAATGGTCGAAAATCATCGCTGACATGCTGGCTGAAAACTTCCCCGACGAGCGTCCCATGATTATGATGCGCGGCGGCACTATAGGCCTGCAACGCTACGGCGTGTTCCCCTGGTCGACCGACGTGTCGCGCTCATGGGCCGGCCTCCAGGCCCAAATCCCCATCATGATCAACTCAGGCCTTTCCGGCCTTGGCTATATGGGCCATGACGTAGGCGGATTTGCCGTTGACCCCGAAAACCCCTTCTTGCCGGAGCTATATGTGCGATGGCTGCAACTCGGGCTCTTCTCCCCGATGCTCCGCACTCACGCTCAGGAATATGCCGAGCCTTTCAACTACCCTGAGCTTGAAAAAGAAATTCTCCTTCCCATCATCAAAGAGCGCTATCGTTGGCTCCCCTACAACGTGACGCTGGCCTTCGACAACCACGTTTACGGCTCATCGCTTGTGCGTCCCCTCAACTTCCGCGACAATTCGCTGACAGCCGCTACCGATACTATAGTCGACCAATTTATGTGGGGCGAGGATGTGATGGTGGCACCTGTGCTTACCCCCGGCACCACGGAGCGCCCGGTGTTCTTCCCCGGCGGCAACCGATGGTTTGACCTCAACAACCCCGCCACCATCATCACCGGCGGCAATACCGAGGTTGTTAAGGCACCCCTGAATGTGTTGCCCCACTATGCTGCCGACGGCTCTGTCATCTTCATGGCCGACTATCCCATGACCTCTACCGCCGACTATCGCAACGACCTCTTCACAGCCCGTATCTTCCCCACCGCCGACGGTGAAGCAGTAGGGATGCTTGCCATACCGCAAGGCTCCAAACCAACAGCTGACGAATTGACAGGTTTCGGCCTCTACCTTGAAGTGGACAACAACGGCGAAAAAACGCTGACCGTATCCGGCTCTCCTGACACGCCCGAAACCACCTTCAACATTGAAATCTACGATGTTAACCGCAAACCGAGTCAAGTGACCGCAGGCAATCAAAAACTGAAATTCAGCTACTCCAAAAAACTCCGTTGCCTGAAATTCACAGTAGTTTGCCCCGCTTCGGGCGATATCAAAGCAACCATTAAATAAGCCACTATAAATAGTCTCCCCTTTCCCCGCCATCGGCGCAGAGAGGGGAGATTATTTCTTTGCGGGAAGCAATGCTACGGTACAAGCAAAAAAAATGCTCCGGCTTTCGGGACCGGAGCATCAGCTGATAGTTCAAAGGAAATGTAGTGAATTCTTAAGGTCTGAATAGTGAATTCTGTAGGTCTTTAAGAAAGTTCAATCATGTTACACAAACATCACTTAGTTACATCTTTGTTACGATTATATAACATTGACAAATTTTGTTTTGTTCAGATTATTTTTGAATTTTTTCCAAGAAAAATACTGAATTTCGCGTATTTTGCTATTTTACAACAGTTTATAAGACGAAATATTTTTAAAAAAATCTAATTTTTCATTTAATACATTACGGTTACAATAGTTTTATTCCTGTTACATTTACATCACATCTAATCAATTCCCGTTATTGCTGCCGTCTGCCGCTTCTTGCTTTTTTCTTGCCAATATGGTAAATTTGCAATACACTTCACAATTCCCCCAACTATGCACTATTTTATTTCAGCCGGCGAAGCCTCGGGCGACCTCCACGCCTCGCAATTAATGCAATCACTACGCGTGGCAGACCCGGAAGCGCAATTTACATTTTTAGGCGGCGACATGATGGCCGAGGTTGCAGGTCACGCTCCGGTGATTCACTACAACCGAATGGCATATATGGGATTTGTGGAGGTTGTGAAGCACTTGAAGGCAGTGATGCGCAATCTCTCGACGGCCCGACAAGCACTGCGACAAGCCAAGCCCGACCGATTAGTGCTGGTTGACTACCCCTCATTTAACCTCAAGCTGGCGCGTGAGGCTGCTGAGATGGGGATACCGGTTTATTGGTACATATCGCCAAAAGTGTGGGCATGGAAAGAGGGGCGCGTGAAGCAATTCAAGAAACTGGGCATCAGAATCTTGTCGATACTCCCCTTTGAGCCGAAATATTTCCGGGAGCGCCACGACTATGAAGCCATATACGTGGGCAATCCCTCGCTGGCTGAAGTTGATGAACGGCGAAAAACGATTATTGGCCGCGAAGAACTGTTGGAGCGAGCCGGAGCACCGGCCGACGGCAAACTCCTGCTGCTCGTGCCCGGCAGCCGAAAAGCCGAAATCCGCAATAATTTGCCTATAATGGAGTCAGTGGCAAAGCGTCACCCTGAATTCAGAGCCGTAGTGGCGGCAGCCCCGGGAATTGGCGACGATTTCTACAACGGCTTGTCAAGTCTGCCACGCCTCAGCGGCGTTACATTCGACCTGATGGCAGGCGCCGAAGCCGCCCTCGTCACCAGCGGTACGGCCACCCTTGAAGCCGCCCTGTTAGGAACGCCCCAAGTGGTGTGTTACCGCGCTAACGGAAGCCGATTGACCTACAACCTGTTCAAGCGTCTGCTGAAAGTGAAATTCGTGTCACTTCCCAACTTGATTACCGATCGCGAAATCATACCGGAAATGCTGCTTCACCAATGCACCCCCGAGGCAGTCGATGCCCGGCTGACACCTCTGCTTGCTGACACTCCGGAGCGACAAGAGCAGCTTCACGGCTACGCCGAAATGCGCGCCCGCCTCAACCCCGAGCTCAACGCGCCCGAGCGTGCCGCCCGGATAATCATTGACTAAAGTCGGGCAGCCACATCGAAGCATGGGCAAGCTTTGTGGGGATTTAAATCGCGATGCCCAACTACCCGCGCCCCCCGATAGCGTCTTTTCAAATCGGCAATCAATCGTCGCAATGATGCAAGCTGCGGCTCGGTCAGAGTATCGGCCGGCACCCCTCGACATAGGCCGCCGGTATAGCAGATGCCGATAGAGTTGCAATTATAGCCCTGGCAGTGAGCGCCAACGGCCGATTCAGGGCGCCCCTGCTCAATAGTGCCGTCAAGACGGATAACATAGTGGTAGCCGATGCGGGCAAACCCGCGCTCGCGATGCCAGCGGTCAATGTCGGCAGCGCAGAAATCACGCCCTTGCTCCGTGGCCGAGCAGTGCACCACAATCAAATTTATCAAGCGAGCTTGCGGCTGAGATGTAGCTGAACTCATTGTTCACCCCCTTTCCCGGCAGTCATTTCACACTTTTTCTCATCGCCACTGACTTGGCGCTCGGTAAATTCACGGATTAATTGCTCAAGCAAGTCGATAGCCTCCTTATTATCGAGTTTGCGCAAGCGGGCAAGCATGTCGGCCGATCGACGAAGCTGGCGTTTATCGGCGGCCGATTCAAATATCGAACACGCCTCGCAGATGATGCAGAAAGCGCCATAGGTCAAAGTGAGCCAGGGGGCAGCGAACTTCACTGCAATCACTACATCGACGAGCGTGAAAGCAACCATAGGCAAAAGATAGTGGGTCAACTTGCTGCAGGTGCGCTTCAGTCCGCGCGAGTTCATTTTCGTGCCGTTGATGCGCGATTTGCGGATGCCGGTAATGAGGTCTAAGGCAACGGCCACGGTTACGGCTACATAAACAATAGTTAGCCACACACAAAATTCAAGATAATGAATGATAAAAAAATCGTAAAGCATAGATTGTTGTTTTTTAGGGTTAGGGTTATAGAATAGTTGTCAGGGATTGGATTAATGAATTGTGAGAATGAATAATAAAGTTTAAAAATAAGTGATTACTGAATCAATGACCGGTTATTGTAGTACAAAGTTAAGGGTTACCCATACCCGAAAAATCTCAAAATATCCCCTCCGTCAAAAATTCGTTAAAAAAAACTATACCAAAAAAATGGTACAAAATGTTGCACATAAAAAATAAAAGATGTAAATTTGCAAAGCAAAAGCCCCGATAGCGGGGCTTAAAACTGCAAATGCTTCAGTAGCTCAGTTGGTTAGAGCACCTGACTGTTAATCAGGGGGTCGT
>CAMWUH010000002.1 GCA_947177325.1 uncultured Bacteroidales bacterium | reverse complement strand
CAGCTTCGCCACCGCCTCTAATCGACGGTGCAGCCCTGATGGCGACTGTCGCGGTTAGCCTATTCGTGTGTTGCTTCGTGGCAGTGGTCGTTTCCGCCGACTCTACAATTGACGTAAATTAAGCTGCTACAACTGCTACACTGCTACATGGGAGTGCTACTGCTACACGTACTACAAGGGTTCTGTAACAGTGTAGCACGTGTAGCACTTGATACTTGATACACGATACATGATTAACTTGCTTGATACAGGGACTTGAAATCAGTGTAGCACGTGTAGCACTTGATTCACGATACCGAGAACGGGGCTTAAAGAAGCGACCGCCCGTCAAACGCCTTTATCATAGGTGCTCCACCTCGGGCGAAAGGGTTACGCCGAATTTCTGAGCTACGGTGGCTATGATGCGTTTTTCGAGTGCTACAACGTCGGCGGCCGTGGCTTGGCCCGTAGCGTTGACTATCACCAACGGCTGTTTGTGCCAGACGGCGGCACCTCCTTCGGCAGCGCCTTTCAGCCCGGCATGGTCAATGAGCCATGCGGCCGACAACTTGGCTTGGGAGCCGTCGGCAGTGGGGTAGAGGGGCATATCGGGGTAGCCGGCTTTTAGCTCCGAGGCAACGGCGATGTCAATCACAGGATTTTTGAAGAAACTGCCTGCCGAGCCTATGAAGCAGGGTGAAGGCAGCTTTGACTCGCGCATTTCAATGACGGCGTCGCGAAGGTCAAATGGGGTTAGGTTGTCGCAGCCGCCAAATCGGTCGGCGAGCGCCCGGTAGCTTAATCGGGGGGAGGGGGTGGAGGTCAGTGCGTAGGTGACGCGAAGCACTATGTAGCGGTTGCGGTTGTCGGTGAGCTTAAACATTGAGTGGCGGTAGCCGAATTGCATCTCGTCGGCCGTCAGGGTGAGGATTTCGCCCGTGGCGGTATCAACCACTAAAGCGTCTCTGACCACATCGGCTGCTTCTACACCGTAAGCACCAACGTTTTGCACCACTGATGCACCGACCGTGCCGGGGATGCCGGAGAGGTTTTCCAATCCCCACAATCCGCGTCGGCAACACTCCTCAATCAGTGTGTCCATCGACAGTCCGGCGCCGGCTTCAACGCTTATGTGCCCCCCCTTGTCGACCACGAAGTTGATGCTGCAATCGAGGGAGCGGAGCAGGGTGCCGGGAAACGGCTCGGTGAACAGCAGGTTTGACCCCTCGCCAACGGGCTTGAGCGGGCGGGGTAGAGCCGCCGAAGCGAGCAGCTGCTGCAGCTCGGCTACGTTGTTAAACTCAGCCAAGGCAGCGGCCGATTGGCTGATGTGGAAAGTTGTCAGGGGAGCAACGTCGATGTTCAGGTCAATTTGCATGTCAGTTTCTATTGTATACGGGCCTTTAACCGCCGAAGTTGTCGTAGTGGATCGACTCGGGGTCAACGCCCAGGGAGTCGAGCATTTTGTTGACGGCGTTGCTCATAGGGCCGGGGCCACACATGTAGTATTCGATATCTTCGGGCGCGTCGTGGTCTTTGAGGTAAGTGTCGTAGATAACCTGATGCACGAATCCCGGAGTGTATTTTACGCCCGCAGCGTCGGCGGCAGGGTCGGGACGGTCGAGCGCCAGATGGAACTTGAAGTTGGGGAATTCCTTTTCGAGCTGCAGAAAATCGTCGAGATAAAACACCTCGTTAAGGGCGCGGGCGCCATAGAAGTAGTTCATCACTCGGTCAGTGGTCTTGAGGGTTTTGGTCATGTGCATGATTTGGGCGCGCAGAGGAGCCATGCCGGCGCCGCCGCCAATCCACATCATTTCGGCCTTGGAGTTGAAGATAGGGGCGAAGTCGCCGTAGGGGCCGCTCATCACTACCTTGTCGCCCGGACGAAGCGAGAAAATATAGGTCGACGCAATGCCGGGGGGCACATCCTTGAAGCCTACCTCGGGCTTGGGCTTGAATGGAGGGGTGGCAATTCTGACGGTCAGCATAATGCGGTCGCCCTCGGCGGGGTAGTTGGCCATTGAATAGGCGCGGACCGTTGTTTCCTTGTTGACGCACTTGAGCGAGAATAGACCGAATTGTTGCCAAGCGGGTAGATATTGGTCGCCGATAAGGGCTTTGTCGATGTCGCGGTCGTAGTCGATGTTGAAGGGGGGAATTTTGATTTGGGCGTAAGAGCCGGGCACAAAGTCCATGTGCTCGCCCGCCGGCAAAGCAACAATAAATTCTTTCATGAACGTGGCCACATTGCGGTTGGAGATAACCTCACATTCCCACTCCTTGACGTTTAATGCTGCTGCGGGCACTTCGATAGCCATATCCTCTTTGACCTTAACCTGGCAAGCCAGTCGCCAATGTTCTTTGAGCTGACGGCGCGAGAAGTGGACAGCCTCGGTGGGCAACGCTTCGCCTCCACCTTCAATCACTTGCACCTTACACTGCCCGCAGCTGCCTTTGCCGCCGCAAGCCGAGGGGAGAAACACATTTTTCGATGCCATGGTAGAGAGCAGCGATGCGCCGCCGGGAGCGGTCACCTGCTCTTTTTGGTTGATAGTGATGGTAACGTCGCCCTGCTTCACCAAGAATCGCTTGGCAATCAGCAAAACGGCTACCAACAGCAGTGTGATTATCAAGAAAATGCCTACACCGGCAATCAACGTGGGGTTGATAATATCATTAAGTATCATTTCGCAAATCAAATTTTAATGCCGAGGAAGCTCATGAAAGCTATGCCCATCAGTCCGGTAAGAATAAAGGTGATGCCAACGCCGCGCAGGGGGCGGGGAATGTTGGAGTAGGTGGCCAATCGCTCGCGAATGGCAGCCACTGCCACAATGGCCAGCAACCAGCCCAGGCCCCAGCCAAATCCGGCACAGGTGGCGGTGCCGATGCTCGGGAAGTTGCGCTGCTGCATGAACAGCGAGCCGCCAAGTATGGCGCAGTTAACTGCAATCAGCGGCAGGAAGATGCCTAACGATGAGTAGAGCGCGGGAGCATATTTCTCGACAGCCATCTCCACTAATTGGGTCATGGAGGCGATAACCGCAATGAAGATAATGAGCGAGAGGAAGCTGAGGTCGACGTTGGCGTAGTCGGGGCCGAGCCATGCCAACGCTCCGGGGCGCAGTATGTGCATCTCCAGAAGGTAGTTGACCGGCAGCGTAATGGTGAGCATAAACGTAACGGCTATGCCGAGGCCGAAGGCGGTTTTCACATTCTTGGAAACGGCCAGGAAGGAGCACATCCCCAGGAAGTAAGCGAAAATCATGTTGTCGACGAAAATCGACCGTATGAATATATTGAAATTTTCCATTGGTTCAGATGAGTTTCAGCAGGTTAGTTCTCTTCGTTGAGCTCGGGATTAAGCGAGCGTTGCACCCAGATAATGCAAGCCACGATAATCAGGGCCATGGGGGGAAGAATCATCAGGCCGTTGTTGGCGTAGCCATGGTCATAGAATGATTGCGGCACCACCCGCATGCCTAACAGAGTGCCGGAGCCGAGCAGCTCGCGGAAGAAGCCCACGATAATCAATATGATTGAATAGCCGATGCCGTTGCCGATGCCGTCGAGAAACGCCGGCCAGGGGCGATTGCTCATGGCGAAAGCTTCGAGTCGCCCCATCAGAATACAGTTGGTGATGATAAGGCCTATGAATACTGACAACTGCTTGGCAACATCATAGGCGTAGGCCAGCAGCAGCTGATTGACGATGACCACCAATCCGGCCACTACCACCAATTGCACTATGATGCGTATGTTGGTGGGGATAGTGTTGCGGATTAGCGATATGATGACGTTGGAAAACGCCAGCACCACTATCACCGAGAGCCCCATCACTATGGCCGGCTCCAATTTGGCGGTAACGGCAAGCACCGAGCAAATGCCCAGTATCTGCACCACTACGGGGTTATTCTTTGAAAACGGGTTAAATAAAACCGATTTGTTGCTTATCTTTTCGGCCATAATTTACTGCTTGTTGAGGGTTGAAAGGAATGAAGCGTAGGGGCGGAGGCAGTTGTCGAGCATCGAGCCAACGCCTTTTGAGGTGATTGTGCCGCCCGAAACGCCGTTGACATAGTCGGCGTCGGCATCGGCAGGCTTCTGTCCGGCTTTGACCACTTCAACGGGGAGGAATTTGCCCGCTTTATAGAGGTCTTTGCCTTGGAACTGGTCGCTGAACTGAGGTTTCTCGATTTCGGCACCGAGGCCGGGTGTTTCAGAGGAATGGGAGAAATATGCTCCATAGATGGTGGAGCCATTGGCGTCGAGGGCGACATAGCCCCATATCGGACCCCAAAGCCCGGCCCCGTAGACCGGAATAATGTATTTCACTCCGGCAACGGTATTGGCTACGAACACCGGAAGTTGACGCTCGGCGGCGGGTTTGTTGATTTCTGATGCAACGTCGGTGTCAAACACGGTAGTGTCGTCGCTGCCGGCTTCGACACGGGCAACAACGTCGCCTTTGCTGTTGACGAGCAGTTGCTCGGTGATGGTTTTGCCGAATGTGGCTATGACGTCGTTGCTTTGCGGAGCAACGCCTATTGAAAACAGAATCTGGCGCATCTTGTCGGCATTGGCATTGGCCGTTTGCTTCGGTTTGAGCGCTGTTGCGGTGATTGAGAGGGCTGCGCTGACTATCACCACTACTACGATGATGTAGATTATCGTGTAAATGTTGCTTTGCTTGTTCATTTCTCAGTCAGGTCAGTAGATGGGTTAGCGATAATGGCGCGTTTGCGGCGACGGCGGGCGTTGGCTTCAACCACACACCAGTCAATCAGCGGAGCGAAGGCATTCATCAGCAACACTGCGAGCATAGCCCCTTCGGGGTAGCCGTTATTGTAGGTGCGGATGATTATGGCGATTGCTCCCACGAGGAAGCCGTAGATATATTTGCCGGTTTTGGTGCGGGCAGCCGTCACAGGGTCGGTGGCCATAAACACAGCAGCAAAGGCGAAGCCGCCAAGGCAGAGCTGGTCGGCAACCGAAAGCATGGAGGCGGGGTAGAGCGGAGTGGCGAAGTGATGGGCGATGAAAGCCATCACGGCACCTCCGGCAAACACGGAGCAGACTATCCTCCATGAAGCAATGCCGGTGAAGAGCAGAATGGCCGCGCCGATGAGAATGGCGAGCGTCGAGGTTTCGCCAAACGAGCCGGGGATGAGGCCAAGAAACATATCCCAGGTGGAGAGGTCGTGGCCCATAGTGTCGGTAATGGTTATGGCTTGCTGGCCTGCCTGGGTTGCCACTTGACCCAACGGAGTGGCTCCGGTGAAGCCGTCGACCACCCCACCGCTGCCGAGCCCGGCAATAGAGTCGGTGGCCACAAACACTTGGTCGCCGCTCATCTTGGCCGGATAGGCGAAGAAGAGGAATGCGCGAGTAACCAGGGCTACGTTAAAGATGTTGTAGCCGGTGCCGCCAAACACCTCCTTGACAAATATTACAGAGAAGGCTGTAGCCACTGCTATCATCCACAACGGAGTGGCTACGGGGCAAATCAGCGGTATCAGAATGCCGGTTACGAGAAATCCCTCCTGGATTTCTTCTTTGCGCCATTGTGCCACGGTAAACTCAATGCCCAGGCCAACGATGTAGCTTACGGCGATTTTAGGCAGCACTGCAAGGAAGCCATAAAGCATCAGCGACCAAAACGGCATCTCTGAGGCTCCGGTCGCTACCCAGTGTTGATAGCCGGTGTTGTACATACCAAACAGCAGGCAGGGCATCAATGCCAGCACTACTATTATCATTACTCGCTTGGAATCGATGGCGTCGTGGATATGAACGCCCGATTTCGACGTCGTGTTAGGCGTGAACAGGAATGTTTCCATGCCGTCAAACACCGAATGGAAGGCGTGCAGACGGCCGCCCGGCTCGAAGTGATGACGTGTTTTATCTAATAATTTCTTTATCGGTTTCACCTTTTAGAAATAATGATGTGGTTTCAGATATTGAGGTTGGAATAATAAGGAGAGGAGGGGAGGGGTATCGGCGTAGGCGGTATTGCAGAATGATCAGCGCAGCTCTTTGCGCAGATAGTCCAAGCCCTCTCTGACTATTTGTTGAGCCGGAATTTTTGAGGCGTCGGCCCATTCGCCCAGTGCGAAATCTTCAGGGGCAACTTCATAGATGCCTAACTGTTCCATCTTCTCGATGTCGCGGCCAATGATAGCTTTGAGCAGGTATTCGGCCACGATGTCCATCGGCATCAAGCGCTCATATTGCTCCGAAAGAATCAGCGCACGGCGGCCGCCAAGCAGTCGGGCATCGGGGTTGAACTTCTTCGGACCGAACAGCCACGACAGGAACGACCTGCTCTGGCTCATTTTTTTTGGCGAGAGCGAAGCCCAGCCCATAAATTCGTCAACGTCGTCGCCTTCGGCAATCACTGTCAGTTGACGCCAGGGGAAGTGGAGGTAGCTGTCAGTCGACACCTTTATGCCGGTCAGAACGTTGCCCGAAATGATGCGTTGGTGATGGTCGGCCGTTTTCAAGCGGCCTTTAATTGTCGAGGCAATGTCGGCGCCGATGGTGGTTTTAATCAGTTGGGGCTCGGCAACTTCGCTTCCGGTGAGGGCCACGCAGGCAGAGTTGTCAAAGCTGCCTGAGAGCAGTGTGCGACCGATGCGGCCGAGCGAGGTGATGTCGAGAGTAATAACGGCTTCCCCCTTGTTGACAGGAGCGATATTGGCAATCTGAACGCCAACGTTGCCTGCCGGGTGCGGCCCCTCAACCACTATATCCTCAACACCCGCGAGCGAGGGTAGCTTGGCGTTGGGCCGACGGCTGAGATAGATTTTGCCCGCCGTTAGCTTGCCTAACATAGCTATGCCGGCTTGCAGCTCCTGAGCCGAGTAATCAATGCGGTTATCAGCTAATGGAGCGGAATCGAAAGCGGTGATGAAAATGTCGCGGACAGCGATGTCGGGTTCGGGCACTATATCGTAGGGGCGCTGACGCATCAAGGCCCACAAGCCACGCTGCATAAGCTCTGTGCGGGCTTCATCGGCAGAGAGTCGGCTGATGCCTTCGATTGATAAAGGTCGGGCATCAGCTGCTGCCGCGGCAGCAGGCTCTATGACGATACGCTCTATGTGGCGGCGCTCACCTCTGACCACGGCTTTAACCTTGCCCTCTACGGGGCTTACGAGTTTGATGCGCTCGTCGCGCTTGTCGTGGAGCAGCGGCTCGCCGAGAGCCACGCTCTGCCCCTCTTTCACGTCGAGCTTGGGCTCGAATCCGGGGAAATCGTCAGGGAAAATTGCATTATCAGCAGCTGTAACCTCAGTGACGGCCGAAATATTGTCGATGCCACCCACTAACTGAAGGTCAAGCCCTTTTTTCAGTCTAACAGTTATTGACATATCGAGTGATAATGATTTTTCATGGTTTGAAATAGTTGAAGGTAGGTGCAGCCCAAGAAGAGCGGCACAAAACGCAGCAAAGTTACGCATAATTATTTTTTTATTCATCATAAATCAGCCTAAAAAACGCCATAAAAATTGCAATTACCTGAATTTCAAAGTTATGCCACGAGCCGATTTTCACATATTTAAATTTTATTACCTATATTAATTAGGTGATTGGTCTGACAGGCCACCTAAGCTTGCTAAGCCCGACGGGGCAAGGAGAGGAGATGCGGCAGAGACGGCTTCAGTTGCAAAAAACTGTTATAAACGTCGCTTTTTGCCAAATCAAGCAAAAAAAATTTTGAAAGTTTAAAATATAATGATAAATTTGCATTAGGTTTTCAAAAGAATAGCTCGCATAGAAGCGGATTAAAGCTCCTTTTGAAAGCCTATAATTTTGGTAATCAATGCCTTAAATCGACCATCGTCGACAATCGGCGGCAGCATTGAGCTGAACCATGGAAAACAGACATGGGCTATGTCGTGGCTGAGTTCACATTTTTTATGAAACCGGTTCACGCTAAAAATGCAGCACTTCCGTTTATTTCAAAGGTGGTCGGCCGTCGGAGAGCCTTCGGCACCCCTTAACCACGAAAGAAATCAACAACAAAATAATTAATTAATCCAATCAATCCTTTAAACTAATTTTATTTATGGAAGCTCAAAAGCCCAATCCCGTTGCTCCCAAAACATCGGCTATCAAACCGATTAAGAAAAAAAGCAACGCCCCCGGAATCAAAAACGCATTCCTTGTAATCCTTTGCTGCTTTGTTGTAGCCGTTTGTTTGTTCATGTTTGTTTACGGTGCTGACTCACACTTCAATGAAGAAGGTCATCCCCAAGACATCCTCGGCACTATCTACAAAGGTGGTGTTATCGTGCCTGTACTTCAAACATTGTTGCTCACCGTGCTCGTTCTCTCAGTTGAACGTGCTATCGCTCTCAAAGGCGCTAAAGGTAAAGGCTCAATCGAAAAATTCGTAGCTAACGTAAAAGGCTGTCTCGCTAAAAACGATATCGCTGCTGCTCAACAACTCTGCAAAAAACAACAAGGTTCAGTTGCAGCTGTAGTTTCTGCCGCTCTTACCCGTTACGAAGAAATGGACAAAAACACAGTCCTCTCTAAAGAACAAAAAATTGCAACTCTCCAAAAAGAAGTTGAAGAAGCAATGGCAATCGAAATGCCTACACTCCAACAAAACCTCCCCATCGTTGCAACCCTCACCACTCTCGGTACACTCGTTGGTCTTCTCGGTACTGTAATCGGTATGATCAAATCATTCCAAGCTCTTTCTGCTTCAGGTGCTCCTGACTCAACCGAGCTTTCAACCGGTATCTCTGAAGCGCTTATCAACACTGCCTTCGGTATCGCAACCGGTGCATTCGCTGTTATCTCTTACAACTACTACACCAACAAAATCGATAAGCTCACTTACGCAATCGACGAAATCGGTTTCACTATCGTACAATCTTTCGCAGCTACTCACTAATTTTTCCCCTTTACTGTAACTAATCAATCAATTTTAATCAAGTAAAACAATGGGAAAAATTAAAGTAAAAAGAAAGAGTACGCTCATCGACATGACCGCGATGAGTGACGTTACCGTTCTTTTGCTTACTTTCTTCATGTTGACTTCGACCTTCCTGCAGAAGGAGCCGACTCAGGTAATCACTCCTCCCTCGGTTTCTACTACCAAGGTAGAAATCTCTAACGTGGCCAAAGTGCTCGTTGGCACCAACGAAGCCAAAGACAAGGTTAGAGTATTCCTTAACATCACAGGTGAGGCTGACCCCAATATCCCTGAGGATAATCCGGGCGCTTATTCGTCGGAGAACATGCGCGCTAACGCCCTCCGTATGGCTGCTGCCGAGTATGAGTCCCTCACGGGCCATAATCCCGGCATCACTGACAAGGATGTTCAAGTATTCTCAAAAATCGGCACATTCGGTGTGCCCATGATGAAAATGCACGAATTCCTTTCAATGAGCCAAACAGAGCAAGATAAGTTTGTAGGAGATATGGAAAACGACATGGCCGGCATTCCTTTGGCCAATTATATCCCCGATAAAAACGGTACCTACAAGGGCAAAGATGAAAAAATCAGCGAGTTCCAGATTTGGATGCGTGTGCTCCAAAACTCAGGTAACCCGGCCCTTACTGAAGCTATGCGCCTCGACGGCTCCGGTATTGCAGTGAAAGCTGACCGCTCTACTCCGTTTAACAAAGTAAACGAAGTGTTGGAAAGCCTCCGCACTATCAAGCTCAACAAATTCACCGTTGAAACAGCTCTTATCGACGAGAACGCTAAATAATCATTTACACAGTTATGGCTCAAATTGAACAATCCGACGGCGGCAAAAAGAAAAAAGGCGCCCAGAAAAAGATGCAAATCCACGTGGACTTCACTCCCATGGTGGATATGAACATGCTCTTGATTACGTTCTTCATGCTGTGTACCACAATGATTAAGTCGCAAACACTCAGCATCGCCCTCCCTGCTCCGGTTGACCCCAACCAGCAGAAAACCGAGCAAGCCGCCGGCGATGAGGTTAATGAACGCGACGCCGTTACTATCATCATTGATACAGAGCGCGATGAAAACAACAACATCAAGCATGACGACAAAGGCAATGCCCTTGAAGTAGTCTACTACTACGAAGGTTTTGCCCCCGCTAAAGGCGAAGATGGCAAGCTCACCCCTGAAGGTGCAGCCAAAATCAAAGCCTACTCTTTCGAAGGTAACACTCAGGAAAATGGCAAAACCGTTTACCACGGTATCCGTGAAATCCTTCACAACCGCAACAAAGTGGTTGCTGAAGCTGTAAACGACCTTAAGAAAGAACGTCTCGAAAACAAGATCGACGACGAAACTTTCAACGCTAAAGCCAAAGAAATTCGTGAAGCTAACAAATCAACCAGCCCCAAAGTAACTATCAAAGCTACCGACGGCGCTGCTTGGCAAAGTGTTATCTCTGCTCTTGACGAAATGCAGATTAACCAAATCTCGCAATATCGTATTGGTACGTTTACCGAAGATGATCAATTAGTAATTGACACCTACAAGGCCAACAACCCCAAATAACGCTTGATGACTGATTTATTAACTTTGAAAATCTAAGAAACAGAAATGGCAAAAGATATTGATCTTTCATCAAGAGAATGGAGTGACCTTATTTTCGACGGCCGCAACAAAGAGTATGGTGCTTACCAGCTCCGCGTGCAATCAGAAAAGCGTCACGTGCGTGCAATTCTCTACGCTTTCGCCGGTTTGGCTATCCTCGCCGGTCTGATCGTAGCTGCTCTCGCATGGAAAGCTTACTCCGACGAAAAAGAGGCTGAGCGCCTCGCTGCCCTCCAGGCCGAGCTTGATCAGCAAGCTTTTGAAGACCTCTCAGTTGTGATTGAAGAGGAGGAAATCGAAGAGAACCAAATGGAACAGGAAGAAATCGAAATTCCTGAAGCTCTCGAAGAAGAAATCCTTAACACTCAACAGTTCACCGAGTTCATCATCGTTGACAACGACCGTGAGGTAGAGCAAGTTGCTACTCAAGAAGACGTTCAACAAAACGAAACTGCTATCGGTAACACCAACTTCGACAAAGGTACTGACGATATCAACATCGTGCGCGAACACCAAAACGAAATCATCGTTGAAGAGAAGAAACCCGAACCCGTTAACGACAACCAGGTATTTACCTCAGTAGAGCAAATGCCTCAGTTCCCCGGCGGTGAGGCTGAACTTCTCAAATGGATCGGTAGCCACGTGAAATATCCTCCTATGGCTATGGAAAATGGTATTCAAGGTCGCGTTCAAGTGCGCTTCGTTGTTACCAAAGACGGTTCAGTAGGTGAAGTGCAAGTGATTCGTGGTAAAGACCCCGACTTGGATAAAGAAGCTGTGCGTGTAATCAAATCACTGCCCAAATTCAATCCCGGTCGTATGAACGGTCAACCCGTGAACGTTTGGTACACAGTGCCCATCAACTTCCGTCTCCAAGGCATGTAATAATGCCAATGACTTAACCACCGAGTTAATTCATTACCCTTATAGAGATTGTCCCGAAGGTTTTTCCTTTCGGGGCAATTTTTTTATCCGTATCTTTGCATGTGAATCAGCAGCGTCGATGTTGAAAGCTGACTCTTGACGCTATAACATTTGGTTGAGCTGATATCATCCTTTATCAGTGTATCATGTGTATCACGTGTAGCAGTAGCGACCCTGTGTAGCAGTGTAGCACGTGTAGCAGTAACGCCCCTGTGTAGCAGTGTAGCGCGTGTAGCAGTGCTGACAGGAGAATCGGATTCTTGTGTCGTGCAAACCATAACTTCTTATTGACCCCTTTTGATAAACCTCTTTTGAAATATGCCGGAACAAATTAAATATAACTGCCTGGTCGCTCCTTTGCAGGGGCTGACTACCGGAGCCTGGCGCAGAGTCCATCGCGCTATGTTTCCGGGAGCAACGTACGTGACACCGTTTCTGCGGATAGAGCGAGGCGACGTGCGCCAGCGAGATCTCAACGATCTCGACCCGGAGTCAGACGTTGAGGACACTATACCTCAAGTCATAGCAAACGGTCCTGATGAGTTTAGCCGGCTTGTAGATGCTGCGTTGGAGCGCGGGTTTAATCGGGTTAATCTCAATGCCGGTTGCCCTCATCCTCCGCAAATCAGTCGGCATAGAGGCTCCGCCTTGGTGTGTGACGCTGACCGACTCACCGCTATAGCCTCAGAGATGGCTCGCTATGGAGATGTAACTTTCTCACTGAAGCTCCGCTTGGGTATCGATGCTGCAGACCAATGGAGGGAATCTATTGAGGTTATCAACTCTATGCCGATAGAATGGGTAGCCATTCATGGCCGCACAGCCCGCCAAATGTATAAGGGGGATATTGACATTGAAGCGATGGAGCAATTTGCGCAAGCTTGCGCCCACCCGGTTATCTACAATGGTAACATAAACTCAGTTGGCCGGATACGAGCCGTGCCCGCTGATTTCGCAGGTGTTATGGCGGGCAGGGGAGTAGTGACTCGCCCATCGCTATTCCACGAGCTGTCAACCGACACTAAGGTCGATGAACAAGCGCGTGTTCGAGACTTCGTAGAAATGCTTAATCGCCTTGCCGATGTATTATCTCAGCGGCTGCAAGGGGATAGTCAACTGCTTTCACATCTGCTTCCATATTGGCAGCTTATGGCCGACACGCTTCCTCCACGAGCGGTAAAAGAAATTTTGAAATCGCGCACAATGGCCAAATACAATGCTGCTTTAGCTCGCTTTACAACCCAATTATCTCACTTAGGCCTCTAATAGACCCACAAAGCCCATTTATCAATGTCCTCAGAAGCCCGCTAAGCCATCTGAGCCTTATCAGAATGACTTCCTAAGCCCACTAAGCTTAATAGCTTTATAAATGAAAACAGGCGCTCTCCGCAATCGAAGAGTGCCTGCTATCATAATTGAGTTGGGATTGGTTACTTGTTGACGCGGAAGCGGTCGACGCCATCTTTCAGGAAGGCTACCACTTGCTTGGCGGCAGCGATGCCGGCGTTGATGTTGGCTTCAGCTGTTTGTGCACCCATTTTCTTGGGGGTGAAGAACACGCGGTCGCCAAATTCGGCTTTCATTTCGGCTGCGCTGTCGGGAGCGACGTCGGCCACATATTTGAGGTCGGTGCGTTCGCGCAATGCTTCTGCAAGGCCGGCTTCGTCGATAACCTCTTTGCGGGCTGTGTTGATAACCAGGCCGTTTTTGGGCATTAGAAGCAACAAGTCTTTGCCGATTGAGCCACGGGTTTCAGCGGTGGCAGGGATGTGGATTGACACTACCTGGTTGTTGCGGTAGAGGTCCTCAACCGAGTGAACCGGTTTAACGCCAGCTTGCTCCATTGCTTCATCGGGGCAATAGGGGTCGAGGGCAGTGATTTCCATGCCGAAACCTTTGGCGATGCGAGCCACGTTGCGACCCACCTGACCGAAGGCCTGAATGCCCAGGGTTTTGTCTTTAAGCTCGGTGCCTGAAGTGCCGTTAAACATGTTGCGGATTGCCATTACGGCCATACCGAACACTAATTCGGCAACGGCGTTGGAATTTTGGCCGGGAGTGTTCTGCACCGAAACACCATGGTTGGTAGCTGAGTCAAGGTCAACGTTGTCGTAGCCTGCGCCGGCGCGAACCACGATTTTGAGTTTGTTGGCGGCGTTGAGCACGTCGTTGTCAACCTTGTCAGAGCGAATAATCAGAGCATCGGCATCGCCAACGGCTGCCAATAACTCATCTTTTGAGGCATATTTTTCGAGAAACACGGGAGTCATGCCGGCTTCTTCGATAACCTCGGCTATGGCTTTAGAGGCTACGGGGGCAAACGGTTTCTCTGTTGCGATTAAAACTTTCATAAAGTCGTTACAGGGTAAGGATTAGTGTTTGGCTTCAAATTCTTTCATGCACTCAACGAGAGCTTTGACGCTTTCAACGGGCATTGCGTTATAGAGCGATGCGCGGAAGCCGCCCACTGAGCGGTGACCCTTGATGCCTACCATTCCCTTAGATGTGGCGAAGTCGATGAAGTCTTTTTCAAGCTCTTTATATTCGGGAGCCATTACGAAGCAAACGTTCATGATAGAGCGGTCGGCCACTTCGGCTGTGCCCATGAACATTTTCGATGCGTCGATGGCTTCGTAGAGAATTCCGGCTTTTTCGATGTCGATTTTCTCAATAGCCGAGATACCGCCGAGCTGTTTGTAGTAGCGGAGGGTTTGCATGGCTGAGAAGATGGGGAGCACGGGGGGAGTGTTGAACATCGAACCCTTGGAAGTGTGGGTAAGATAGTTGAACATTGTGGGCAATACGCGGTCAACTTTGCCGAGGGCATCTTCTTTAACGATTACGATAGTAACGCCTGCGGGAGCGAGGTTTTTCTGAGCGCCTGCGTAGATAAGGTCGTATTTAGCCACATCGACAGGGCGAGAGAAAATGTCGCTCGACATGTCGGCTACCAAGGGCACGGGCGAAACGGGGTCTTGACGGAGCTCGGTGCCGTAAATGGTGTTGTTGGTGGTATAGTGGAAATAGTCGGCATCGGCAGGGATAACGTAGTCCTTGGGGATATAGTTATAGTTGGCGGCTTCTGATGAAGCAACCACATCAACTTCGCCGAATAGCTTGGCTTCTTTGATAGCTTTGTGGGCCCACACGCCTGTGTCGAGATATGCGGCTTTGTGTTTCATCAAGTTCATCGGCACCATTGCGAATTGAGTGCTTGCGCCGCCACCGAGCCAAAGCACGTGGTAGCCTTCGGGCACTTCAAGGAGTTCTTTTACCAGGGCTGAAGCTTCATCGATAACAGCTTGAAATTCTTTGCTGCGGTGTGACACTTCGAGGATAGAGAGGCCGGTATCTGCAAAGTTGAGGATTGCATCGGCGGTGTTTTTGATTGTATACTGGCTCAGAATTGAAGGGCCGGCATAGAAGTTATGTTTTTTCATTGTGAAAAATGATTGATTTGTATTTTCTGCAAAGTTAATGAAAAAATTCAAAAAATATTGTTTTTGAGTAAAAGAAACGCCAAAGCTATGCTTGAAAAAGTGCCCCGGGCACCCTTAAGGTATGCGCCTGGCTTATATTAAACAGGCTCCTGTGTGCGTCAGGCTGGAATAACGGGGCGTGCAGAGTCGTCAGAGCAGAGCACCAACAGGAGGTTGCCGGTGATGCGTGCGCGCTGTTCCGGAGTGAGCTCGGCCACTTGGTCATGCTCCAGGCGGTCAAGGGCCATTTTTACCATACCGACGGCGCCGTCGACAATCTTTTCGCGGGCGGCGATTACGGCAGTGGCTTGCTGGCGTTTGAGCATAGTGGCTGCAATTTCCGGAGCGTAGGCGAGGTAGTTGATGCGCGCTTCGTCAACGATGATACCGGCCATAAAGAGGCGCTCGTTAAGCTTTTCGAGCAGCTCGCGGTTGACTGTTTCGCCCCCTGAGCGTAGAGTGGCGTGGGCATCGGTGGTTTCGTTGTCGTCGTAGGCATATCGGCCGGCTACTTCGCGCAGCGCGGCATCGCTCTGAATGGCCACGAATTGCTTGAGCGATTGTGATGAGTCGAGGTCAAACACTGATTTATATGTGTCGTCGATACGCCACACAATCACCATACCTATCAGTATGGGGTTACCCATTACGTCGTTAACCTTTATAGGGTCGATATTTAAGTTGCTGAAACGGAGCGACACTTTAACTTTTGAATAAAGCGGATTAATCCAGTAAAAGCCCGGGCGGGTGAATGTGCCACCGTATTTGCCGAAAAACACCAGTACGAGCGATTGGTTTGGCTCAAGCATGATAAAGCCTTTGGAAAAGAAGAGGAAGGCAATGGCCAGCAGTGCGCCTATGATATAGAAGGGGAGTTGTTGCATAATGAATGAACCTATACACAGGCCCAAGAGCACGATGTCAATCAATATCATCATGAAGCCGTTGAGCCACAGGCCTCGGAACGGATATTGGTGAGATGCGGGTGAGTCGGCGACTGCTTGCGGAGGAATGGAGGATTGCATAATTGTTAAGAGGGTATGTTAAAGTTAAAAATGAGGTGTCATGCTGCGGCAGAGAATGGAGATAGGGGAGACGCCGGGATGCTATTTTTTGTTGAAACGATTACCCCAGCGCTGATAGTGGAGAGCGGCGAGCTTATCTTCGGATGGGTTGTTGCATGGGTTCCAGAAACGCTCTTCAGTGAGGGCATCGGGGAGAAATTGCTGCACCACGAAGTTGCCCGGATAGTCGTGGGCATACTTATAGTCGTGGCCGTAGCCCATCTGCTTCATCAGCGAGGTAGGTGCGTTGCGAATGTGTAGTGGCACGGGAAGGTCGCCTGTTTCCCTGACTTTGGCCAAGGCTCGGTCAATGGCCAGATAGGCAGAGTTGCTTTTGGGCGACAGGGCGAGATAAACGGTGCACTCGGCCAGGGGGATGCGCCCCTCCGGCATACCGATTTTGCGCAAAATGTCGAATGTGGCGTTAGCCAGTAGCAGAGCGTTGGGGTTGGCAAGGCCGATATCCTCGGCTGCCACTATGGCCAGTCGGCGAGCTATAAACTCCGGGTCTTCACCGCCGGCAATCATTCGGGCGAGCCAGTAGACGGCCGCATCGGGGTCGCTTCCGCGTATGCTCTTTATAAAGGCTGAAATGATGTCGTAGTGCATCTCGCCGTCTTTGTCAAAGGCGAGAGGGTTTTCCTGGAGGCGGTCGGTGACTATTTCGTCGGAGATAACCATAGGCTGTCCGGCCGGGGTTGACTGCTCAATGAGGTCGAGAATGTTGAGCATCTTGCGGGCGTCGCCACCGGCAAAGCGGAACAGGGCAGTGGTTTCCTTCACCTCCACGTTGCGTCGGCTGAGAATCTCGTCGGAGCTGATGGCGTGGTCAAGCAGCTTCTGCAGTTCGGGGGCTTCGAGTGGCTTGAGGGTGTAGACGCGGGCGCGGGAGAGCAGAGGGCGAATGACCTCAAACGATGGATTTTCCGTTGTGGCACCGATGAGCGTAACGATACCACTTTCAACAGCTCCGAGCAGACTGTCTTGCTGCGACTTGCTGAAGCGATGGATTTCGTCGATAAACAATATAGGGCGCCCTTTGGTAAACATGCCTTGCATATCTTTTTTGCAACGGTCAATCACTTCGCGCACATCTTTGACTCCGGCTGTTACGGCGCTAAGGGTGTAGAACGGCGATTGGGTAGTGTTGGCAATGATTCGGGCCAAGGTGGTTTTACCCACGCCCGGAGGCCCCCATAATATAAAAGATGATATGTTGCCGGCATCAATCATTCGGCGCAATATGCTGCCGGGACCAACCAGATGCGATTGGCCTATGTAGCCGTCGAGCGAGCGGGGGCGAAGCCGCTCAGCCAAGGGGGGAAGTATTTTATTGGTGGATTCCACAGATAAACTAAACTTTTTACAACAAATATAGGAAATGTTGCTTTAACGACAAAACCTTTTTTGCTACCTTTGTGTTAAAAAGATAAAAGGAGATTGAATATTTAACCGATAACTTCGGTTTAGGTCTCTCACAATTACGTTAACCCTAATTCGTTTCAACAATTTAAATTTTGTCACTATGGAAAATAATCGTCATTTCAAAGTGCCCGAGCAGAAAAACGCTACTCCCCACTATCTCAGAATTTTCTTCGCCTTGTTTATGGCGCTATTCTTCATCTTTGTAGGCTTATTGCTCTTGTTTGATTGGTGGAATGTCGCCACCATGAATCTTCCTCAATGGTTCCGTTGGGTAGCAGGTCCCATCTTTTTGATTTACGGTGTATTTAGAGGTTGGCGAGTTTATGACACTCTTGGCAATCCCAAAACAGTTCCCGGTCATGTCAATAATGAAGAAGAATAATCCGCGTGTTTATGAAATCAATATTTAAATATACGCTCATGGCGGCCATTTCGATGGTGGCCATGAGTTCGTGTCAACCTAAAAAGATCGAGAAATCAATCAGTGGCTCGGCAATCATTGCCTGCGACGAAACGTTTCAGAAAGTGATGGAGCAGATTATCCCGGTGTTTGAGTTTCAATACCCCGATGCTGCCATCATGGCACGCTACATGCCCGAGGACGAATGTTTTGACTCGCTGATGAATAAAAACGTCAATCTCATTGTGGCCAATCGTGAATTGACCCCGAGCGAAAAGCAATTGCTCGAAGCTCAAAAGCGCACTCCGCGCGAAACCATGATTGCCGTCGACGCTATCGCCATTATATGCAACGACCAGAACCCTATCGACCAAATCTCGGTTGACCAACTCCGCAAAATACTTAACGGCACCTACACAGATTGGAGTCAACTCGACAGCTCCAATACTACCGGCGAAATCACCGTGCTCTTTGACTATCAAGGCTCCTCAACCATCAACTATCTCAAGCGAGAGTTGCTCGACGGGGCCGATATCCAAGGCAACGTATTTGCTCAAAACTCCAACGCTAGAGTTTTTGACGATGTACAGAAACTCCGGGGCGCAATAGGCATTATTGGTGTCAGCTGGGTATCATCAGATATGTCTAAAGCCAATATGACCGCCGAAGAGCTATACAACGACTCGCAAGTCGAAGAGGTGACAACCACCACCTTCAGCCCTGAAGTGAAAGTGCTCCCCGTGGCCAAAGAGGGTGAAGTCTACGGCTATCAGCCCTACCAGGCCTATATCTACGACGGTTCATATCCCCTGGTGCGTAAAGTCTACATGATTGTAACCGGCTACACCGGCTCGCTCCAGCAAGCCTTCTACGCCTTTGTTACCGGCTTCACCGGCCAGAAACTTATCCAAACCACCGGAGTGCTCCCCGGAGCGATAACTCCGCGCATCGTTCAGATTGAGTAATATCTTCCCATTCCATTGCCAAGGAGCCGGTCCAAGCTCAAATGAGCAATGAACTTTCGTGCCTGCAATTAATTTGAAATTATTCTTTTGTTCTCAATTTCCCGGTTGCCTCACTGCTCAATATCGCGGTGGGGCAGCTATTTTCATAAAAAAATCTTAAAGCATCAGAAAAAATCGCAACGGCATAGTGGTTTTGATATTTTTTTATTAAATTTGCGTGAAACAATCAGAGCAGACAGTCGTGTCGCTCGTTTTATCTCACAATAGTAACATAAAAAACATAAAATTTAATAATACCGATGAAAATTAAATTGCTTTTCTCTTGCCTTATTGCAGGCGCAGCTATCGCCTCTGCTCAAGGCTTCAAAGATGGTGTTCAATACTTCCGTGCCGACCAGCCCGAAGAAGCTGAAATCATCTTGACCCGCACCCTCAACGACCCCACTACCGATGTGGCTACCGCTAAATACTACCTCGGTCAAGTGGCTCTGCAAGCCGACAACTTCAACGCTGCCCGCACATTCTTTGAAGAAGGTATCGCAGCCGACCCCAAAAACGCATTCAACTATGTAGGTCTTGGTGAGCTCGCCCTCAACCAAAACAACGCTTCTGCAGCAGCTGACTCCTTTAAGCAAGCCAAATCGTTAGACAAGAAAAACGCTATCATGCTCACCGATATCGCTCGCGCTTATTACAACACTGACCCCGTAAAATATGCCAAAGATATCGAGAAAACTCTTGCCGAAGCCAAGAAAGCCAATAAAAATTGCCCCGCTATCTATATCCTTGAAGCTGATATGCTTGCCCCCTCAAATGTGGGCGAAGCCGCCGGTTACTACGAAATGGCTATGAACCTTGACCCCGAGGTTAACCACCCCGAAGCTTACGTGAAATATGCCCGCACATATTTCCCCGTTAACCGCCAGTTTGCCATCAATGGCATCAAACGCCTTGTTGAACTTCAGCCTAACTCAGCCTTGGCTCAACGCGAATTAGCTGAAAAATACTACGACAACGACCAATATACCCTCGCTGCCGAGCAATATGGCAAATATATCCAGAACCCCAACCACTTCAAACGCGACGAACAGCGCTACGTAGGTCTCCTTTACTTCGGTAAAAACTATGACCAATCGCTCGCCCTTGCTCGCAAAATCTTGTCGGAAGACCCCAACAACTTCTACATGCGCCGCATGGAATTCCTCAACCTCGCCGCTCTGAAGCAAAACGAAGAAGCCGCTCAAAAGGGCCAAGCCTTCACCGCGAGCAAAGCAGGTGAATTTACAGCCAACGACTTCACTACCTATGGCGACGTACTCTTCGACCTCGGTCAAGACTCATTGGCAGTAATCCAATATGAAAAAGCTGTTGAATTGGTGCCCGACCGTGCCAAATTGCTTACCCAACTCTCCGACGCCTACACCCAGGCTAAAATGTATGGCAAAGCTGCCGAAGCTCAACAACGCTTTATCGACGCCGGCGACTATGTTACCAACGACTTGATGATTCTCGCTCGTCGCTACCAAAATGCTGCTGCAACCGCCGAAACTCCCGAGCTCCGCAACCAATACGTAACCAAAGGCCTCGAAGCTACTGAAATCGTTAACCAAAAAGTTCCCGACAACTATCAAGTGCTCATCACAAAAGCTCGCTTGATGCTTATCGGCAACGGCGGTGAAGTAACCGAGCCCATCGTGGCTGCATTCAACGACGTTCTCAACAACGTAAACAAAGAATCAGACGGGGTTGCAAAGCACAAATCTGACCTCTCATTTATCTACAACCAACTCGGTAAATACTATCTCGGTCAGAAAGATACCTACAACACCAAGCTATACTTCGGCAAAATGCTCGAACTCAATCCCGACAACGCTGAGCTCCGCACATTCGTAGAATCTCTTAAATAAATCATAGTTTCTCATACGAAACAACGTAATACAACACCCCCTTTCCCCGCCGACATCCGGGAGAGGGGGTGTTGCCGTATATGATCCGATTGAATTATTTAACCGGGTCTAAGCGGGTCTAAGTGTTAAACTGTTGAAAAAGTGTTGCAATTTTTTCGACTGATAGAGTTTCTTTTAGTAAAAATCACTAAATTTGCACTTTATAAGGCCCGGAAGCTGAAAGGCTACGGCCGATTATCGTAAACCATTCATCCAAAATCGTGAAACTACGTAAATTCACCCTCATCTGGGCCTTCGCCCTCACTTGCGTTGCGGCTTTCGCCCAAAACAATATCATTGACGAAGTTGCCTGGACTGTGGGCGACCAACCAATCTATAAGAGCGATATCGAAGAGCTCTATCAGCAGACTATCTATGACCGCACTACCATTCCGGGCGATCCTTACTGCGTGTTACCCGAACAGCTTGCCGTAGAAAAACTCTATCTCCATCAAGCTGAAATCGACACTGTAGAGGTACAGGAGTCAATGGTGCAGCAACAGGTTGAGCAGCGCATCAATATGCTTATCACAAACTTCGGCACCAAAGAAAAAATCGAGGAATATTTTCACAAATCGCTCCCCGAAGTGCGCCAGCAGTTGGCCGATAATATGCGCAATAACTACCGCATCAGCCAGGTGCAGTCGTCGCTTACCAAGGACCTCAAGACAACGCCCAACGACGTGCGCCGCTACTTCAACAATCTGCCGGCCGACTCAATTCCGATGGTGCCGATGCAGGTAGAGGTGCAGATTCTGACCATCAACCCCGACATTCCCCGCCAGGAGATCGAAGATGTAAAAGCCCGCTTGCGCGACTTCTCCGAACAAGTTAATTCGGGCCGCACAAGCTTTTCTACACTTGCAATTCTTTATAGCGAAGACAAAGGCTCGGCCGTCAGAGGTGGCGAAATCGGCTTCCTCGGCCGAGGCCATTTAGAACCTGAATATGCTGCCGTGGCTTTCAATCTCAACGACCCGTCAAAGGTGTCGAAAATCGTTGAAACCCAATATGGTTACCACATTATTCAGCTCATCGAGAAGCGTGGCGACCGCATCAACACCCGCCACATTCTGCTGCGCCCCAAAGTGGCCGAGGCCGACCTCATTGCCGCCACCCATCGCCTGGACTCTATTCGAGCAGATATCCTTGCTGAAAAATTCACTTTTGAAGAGGCTACTCCCTATCTGTCGCAAGACAAAGACACCCGCAACAACCGCGGTCAAATGGTCAATGAAGATGGTACCATTCGCTTCGAGATGAGTCAATTGCCCCAGGAAGTGGCTAAAGCCGTGGCCAATCTCCAACCGGGCGATATCTCCGAGCCATTTATCATGCGCGACAGCCGCAATGCCGAGGTTGTTGCAATCGTGAAGCTGTCGAAACGTGTTGATGCCCACCGAGCCAACCTGTCCGACGACTATCAGGCCCTCAAATCAATGTATGAAAGCTCTGCCCGCGAAAAGAAATTGCGTCAGTGGCTTTCGAAGAAAATCGCCGACACCTATGTGCGCATCGAGCCAGGATGGGACAACTGTGAATTTCAGTATGAAGGGTGGCAGAAAGGTAAAAAATAAATGCGTCGTCAGCTACTTGCCCTGTCAGCCATATTCGCGTTAGTGGTAACTTTTGCCGCCGGCATGCGCCCATCGCCCTCGTCGGGAGGCAAGCAGAAGCTTCCGGCTCGTGACACTGCGCCTATTGCTCCGTCAATCCCCTCGGCCAACCGTCATGACCCCTCGCGAGTGTTTCTGGAGCATGCCGACAAGCTCCATTCATCGGCCGGAACCGACTTCCAAGTGCTCACGGGTGATGTCAGATTTCGCCGCGACGGCATGTTTATGTGGTGTGACAGCGCACACTTCTTCGACGCCACAGGCTCGTTTGACGCCTTTGGCAACGTCAAAATGCAGCAGGGTGACACCCTCTTTATCTATGGCGATACACTCCACTACGACGAACCTCAACGCCTTGCAACTCTTATAGGGTATCCCGGCCACCCCGCCCGATTAATCAACCGCGAAGTAACGCTCACCACCGAGGAGTTTAACTATAACCTTGACCTCGATCTGGGCTATTATGAAATCGGAGGCACATTGGTTGATAACCAAAATCGCCTGACTTCGCTCGAAGGCGAATACTCTCCGTCGACTAAGGAAGCTACCTTTCGCGAGGGAGTTAAACTAACATCGCTCAACAAAGACGACACTCTGACCATCGTAACAGATAATCTCTACTACAACACGCTCTCCCACGTGGCTATGCTCGTGGCCCCGTCGGTAGTGACCAATCGCGACGGACATATTCTGACCTCCAACGGAATTTATAACACTGAAACCACGCGGTCAGAACTATACGACCGCTCAACTGTGGTGTATAAAAACGGAAATACCCTCACCGGCGATACTCTCAATTATACACGCGAGCTCGGTATCGGCGAGGGGTGGGGCAATGTTGAAATCAACGACACAACCAACCATGTTATCCTCCGCGGCGACTATGGCTACGCCTTTGAGCCAACGGATTCTGCCTACGTTACCGGACACGCTTACGCCATTGAATACTCCACGGCCGATACGCTACATCTTCACGGCGACACCATCCGTACCTTCCGCCGCGAAGTGCTCCGCATGGTAACCGACTCAATCCCCATTCCTGCCGACAGCCTTACCCTTGCTGCCGACAGTGTCGCTATTGCAGGGGATAGCGTTGCCGAAGCTACTTCGACCTTCCCTGCTGACGGCCTTGCCGGTTCATCGGTTTCGTTCCCTTCGGTTGAGAACGCAGACGCATCTAACGAGTCAGCCACAGAGCCAATTTCAGATCCGGCAACCGCTTCACCCACTCCAACCAAACGCCGTCGGACCATTCGCCGGCAATCGACACCCTCGCAAACGGCTGAATCTGACTCCGCAGCTTTTACTGCCACTGAAGCATCATCGGCTACCGACACAGTAGCGCTTCCCCAAGCCGTAGTTGACTCTCTGCCGCTGTTTACCGTTGTGCAGCGCGAGCAACTTGACACTGTCCACTATCTTGTGGCTGCTCCGAAGGTAAAGTTTTACCGCTCTGACATTCAAGGTCTATGTGACTCAATGACCCTCGTTTCGGCCGACTCAATGCTATATATGGACCGTTTCCCGGTTGTTTGGAGCGAAAATCGTCAGGTGCTCGGCGACCTTATAAAGATTAAATTTAACGACTCCACGGCTGAGCGCGCCCACATTATCCAAAACGCCTTTATGATTGAAGAAATCGAGGAGGGATACTATAATCAGCTTGCCGGCAAAGAGATGGACGCCTTTTTCACCAACGGCGCCCTGTCACACCTCGACGTCAGTGGCAACGTGCTGGCAATCACCTTCCCCGAGGAGAGCGACTCAACTATCAACAAAATGATGCACATCGAAAGCTCTTATCTCTCGGCCGATTTCGCCAACAACGCAATCACCCACATGCGCCTATGGTCAGAAACCAATGCAACAGTCACTCCACTGTTTTTGGCCAAACCGGCCAATATGTTTCTCCAGCGTTTCCGCTGGCTAACCCCGTTCCGCCCTACCTCCCCTAACGATATCTTTCAATTCTCTCCGGAGCTTCTCGAAGCTTTCTCAACCGCAACTACTTATCAATCACCTAAAGAGCCATGGAAACAAACCCCCTCACTCGCTCCCTCCTCTCCTTCCTCGATGCCTCAGTCTGCAACTTCCTTGCCTCCGACACAGTTGCCCGATTCATCCGACCCTTCGGATTTACCGAGCTTGACCCCGCCGACGAGTGGCATCTTGAACGAGGAGGAAACTACTTTGTCAGAGCCAACAATTCCTCAATCTTCGCCTTCAGCGTCGGAACCGGAACAGCAGCCGACGGCTACCGAATAATCGCCGCCCACTCTGACTCCCCCGGTTTTCGCATAAAGCCCGCTCCGGTCATGGTTAGCGAGGGTGGTCTGCTGAAACTCAACGTTGAAGTTTATGGTGGTCCGATACTCTACACATGGTTTGACCGCCCGCTGTCAATCAGCGGTCGCGTAATCGTTAAATCAACCAACCCCCTGCGCCCCGCAACCCGATTGGTCAAGATTGACCGCCCGCTGATGACTATTCCCCACTTAGCCATCCACTTCAATCGCCAGGTCAACGACGGCAACAAGCTCTCGCGCCAAAAAGATATGCTCCCCGTAGTCGGTATTATCAAAGATGAAGCCGAGCGCAACAATCTGCTCCTAAATCTCGTGGCCGAAAGTGCCGGCGTATCACCCGCAGATATTCTTGACTTCGACCTGACGCTCTACGACGTAACTCCTGCATCGCTTTTCGGACCTTCCAACGAGTTTATCTCCTCGGGTCGCATTGACGACCTTATGATGGTTCACGCAGCCACAACAGCGTTGACACAAACTGTCAACAAACCCTGCAAGCAAACTCGCATCGCAGCCATCTTCGACAACGAAGAAACCGGGAGCGGCACCAAGCAGGGAGCGGCATCGCCTGTGCTTCAAGGCATTATCAAACGAATCAACGCAGCCCTCGGCGGCGACGTTAGCAGCTACGAGCGTTCGCTTTATAACTCATTTATGATTTCTGCTGACAATGCTCACGCCACTCATCCCAACTATGTTGACAAAATGGACCCGACCAACCATCCCGTGTTGGGCGGAGGGCCGGTTATAAAAATTAATGCCGACTGCAAGTATATGACCGATGCCGAATCGGCCGCCATATATAGCAATATCTGCGAATTGGCAGGCGTGAAATATCAGTATTTTGTCAACCACAGCGACTCTGCCGGCGGATCAACTTTAGGCAACAAGTCGGCAGCTCAGCTTCCACTGCGCGGTGTTGATATGGGCGCTCCCCAATTGGCGATGCACTCGTGCCGTGAGATGGCCGCAGTCAGTGACCACATTGACACCATAGCCTCATTCGCCACCTTCTTCTCCCTCTGATTAGTTATTGACGAGAGCGTTGACGGGGCGGAGCGTATTGCAGAGGATTTGTGACCAATAGGTTTTGAAATCGTCTTTGACCGAGTTGAGGGCCAGCATGACAGTTTGGTCGGTTGCATCATCTCTGATAGTCGACAGGAAGTTGTAAAGCACCTGAAAAATGTCGGCAAGTCCCTCGGATATTGAAGCCGAGACAGGAGTGTCGGAATATTTCATATCCTCTTCAAACACCTCAAGATAGACGTCGTCAGGGCCCAATACGGATGCTACACGTTGGCGCACCATCTCGTAAGCATCCTCATCGAGAGCTTGCTCCACATAGCCTTCATCTTCGCCGAGCATAGGGTCTGTTTTGATGTCGGATGCCATGATGTAGAGGCGTGGAAGCAATCGCAATATCGATGCCAAAAAGTCGTCACGCTCCTGTTGGGCCGAGCCTTCAAGAGTCATACAGTATTCTTTAGCCAGGGCAATAAATGCCAGCGAGTTGTTGTTGATAGCCGAAATGGGTTGGTCAGTGTTCATTGTTGTTTCTTGTATAGTCCTTGACTCTTGATATAATCATATACGCCAGAGGGGAGGAAATAGTTCATGTCAATCCCTTTGGCCATGGCATTGCGGATGAATGTGGAGGAGAGGTCGAGCTCCGGAGCTTCAATCAGGTAAACACCTTGGGGCAGTGTGGCGGGATTCACTGTGTAGCCGGGACGCGGGTAAACCACAATGCGATGGTGTTTCTTAATCTCGTCAGCCTGACGCCATTTATCGAATATTGCCCAGTTGTCAGAGCCTATGATGAGAGTGAACTCGCAGTCGGGGTAGGCGTCGCGCAAAGCAGCGAGAGTATCGACTGTATAGCTCGGACGAGGGAGGTCAAACTCAAAGCGGCTTGCACGCAATCGTCGCGACCTGCGGCACGCAATCTCAGCCATTAGGAAGCGGTCGTTGTCGGCCGCAAGATCCTGACTGTCGACTTTCAGCGGATTCATGGGCGACACCATGAGCCACACCTCGTCGAGAGCGGCTCGCTGAGCTATATAGTCGGCAATCATCAGGTGGGCTTCATGAATAGGGTTGAATGACCCTCCCATTATGCCGATTCTGCGTTTGTGTGGTTTCATCAGGCGTTGATAAATGAGAGTATGCGAGCCTCGGCCTCGTTGATGGCTGTTGTGAGGTCGTCGTTGACTATGGTAACATCAAATTGAGGAGCGAAGCTTAGCTCATATTCGGCACGGCCAATGCGGTCGGCGAGAGATGCAGGGGTTTCGGTACCTCGGTTGACGAGGCGGTCGCGAAGAGCTTCAATCGAGGGGGGTTGAATGAATATCGACAAGGAGCTGTCGCTATACATCTTTTTGACGTTGACTCCACCCTTCACATCGAGATCGAGCACAATGTTGATGCCCGAGGCTAACCGGCGCTCGATTTCTGACTTCAATGTGCCGTAGAATCTGCCGGGATACACTTCCTCAAATTCGACGAAATCTCCATCGGCAATGCGTGATTTAAACTCTTCGTCGGTCAAGAAGTGATAGTTCACACCGTTGGTCTCTCCCTCGCGCGGAGCACGATTGGTGGCCGACACCGAGAATTCAAACGGCACGCGCCCACGTTGGGCTATGGCGTTGATGATAGTGGATTTACCACACCCCGAAGGGGCGGAAATGATTATCAGCTTTCCTTGCTTCATAATGATTGAAAAAGTTGTTAACATCAGTGGCGTCAGAGCGTGATTCGGGCGATGGTTAGAGTACGTTGAGCACCTGCTCTTTGATTTGCTCCAGTTCGTCTTTCATCTTGACTACGATAATTTGCATCTCGGCATTATTTGATTTCGAGCCGAGAGTGTTGATTTCGCGTCCCATCTCTTGGGCAATGAAGCCGAGCTTTTTGCCCTGTCCGGGCTCGGCATCGAGGGTCTTGATGAAGTAGTCAAGATGCTGTGAAAGGCGTTGTTTTTCCTCGGTGATGTCAAGTTTTTCGATGTAGAAAATCATCTCCTGTTCATAGCGGTTGCGGTCGTAGTCTGCCTGAGGAATCTTGGCAAGAGCATCTTCCATGCGGGCTCTGATTTTGGCAATGCGCTCTGTTTCGAAACGGGGCACTTCGGCAAGCAGCGCAGCAATGGCGGCAATACGCTCGCGGAAAAAGATGTCGAGCTTGCGCCCCTCGACGGCTCTGAACTCAATCAGCTTGGCAATAGCCCGGCGGAGTGCTTCGACGGGCGCTGTGGCGTCAGCTTCTTCAAGCGAGGTCGGAGCATCGCTGCGAAACAACTCGGGCATTCTGACAAGTGCCATTACCCAATCGGTGTTGTTGATTTCAAAGCCCAAGGTTTCGCCCATTTGGCGCAGTTGGCTGTAGTATTGTTGAGCCTTTGCAAGGTTAATGTTGAGGTCAGTTTCAGCTCCGAGATTTTCGCTGTAGATTGTTAAATCAACTTTGCCGCGCACCACTTCTGTGGCAACAATGTTGCGCATCTCGGCCTCCAACTCGCGGCAAATTGCCGGAATGCGCATGGCCAAATCGAGTTGTTTGGAATTAAGCGACTTTATTTCAACAGTAAATTTCTTATTGGGTGACTCGACAACTGCCTTGCCAAACCCTGTCATCGATAATAGCATATTGACTGATTATAATTTTTTCGTGCCACAAAGATAATGATTTTTGGCGAATTTTTTCTTAATTTTGTACTCCATTCGCATCATTACTGAATATATTATGGCCGTTATACTGAATATCGAAACGTCAACCAACGTTTGCTCTACAGCTTTGACCGCCGAGGGTACCATTTTGGTGCACCGCGAGAACTACGACGGACAAAACCATGCCACTCTCCTGAGCGGTTTTATCAAGGACTGCCTCGACCATTGTGCCGACCATGAAATCAAGCTCGACGCCGTTGCTGTTTCGCTCGGGCCGGGCAGCTACACGGGCTTGCGCATCGGACTGTCAGAAGCCAAAGGCATTGCCTATGGGCTGGGGATTCCATTAATAGGAATCGACACGCTTAAAATCATGGCTGTCAACGTGATGTTTGCCGACACATCGCTTCAGGGCGATGAACTCTTCGTGCCTATGCTCGATGCCCGCCGTATGGAGGTTTACACTGCCGTCTACGATTTTGCCCTGCAACCCTTGACTGCCCCGACACCGCTTATCCTCGAGCCTGATTCATTTAGCAAATATGCCGATGAGCGTCAACTGCTCATCTTCGGCAATGGCAGCGATAAAGCCCGCGACGTGCTCCGTTTACCAAACATCAGATTTATTCCCGGCATCGAACCCTTGGCTGTAGATATGCTTCCACTGAGCGAGCAAGCCTACCATAACCGACAATTTATAGATTTGGCCTACAGTGTGCCAACCTATCTGAAAGAGTTTCAAGGCTCCAAGCCTAAAAAACTGTTTTAGATGCGTTTGTAATTGTTATTGAACGGACTCCTAATCTATATGTCTATGCTGCTATAAAACTTATATTAGATTATAAACGCCAAAGAGCGCGTGGTCAACGAGGCCACGCGCTCTTTGTTATAAAGGATTATTGCTGATTAGCGGATAACTTTCTGTGTGAAGGTGGCGCCGTCGGCAGTGACGCAGATGATATATACGCCTTTAGCTTTATTGGCGATGCTGATTTCGGCGTTGTCAGCAGTAGTAGCTAAGGATGCCACTTGAGCGCCGGCGATGTCGTAGACGCTAACTGCGAGCGATGACGCACCGGGAACTGCTATGCGAAAATCGCCCGAGCCGTTGCCATCGATAAGGAGGCGAGAGTCAGAGTCGGCAGTCACAAAATCAACACCGGTGTTTTTATCCTCGAGTATTCGCACCAAAGCGGCGTGGGCGTCGACTTTGCCTGCACCCCATTGATAAGGAGCTTGTTTCACTCCGTTGTTAACGTAATTGTCGGTACGAGCTGTGGTCATCAACACTTGGCGCACTTTTTCAGGTGACAAATCAGGATCGGCTTCGAGCATCAGGGCTACTGTGCCTGCAACGCCGGGAGCGGCCATTGATGTACCGCCCATGTGGCACCAATATTCGGTGCGACCGGTCTGAGCGTTTACGGTTGAGTAGACTTTGTCGTAGCTGGAGTCAAACTGGCCACCGGTGCGATAGAAGTTTGACATTGACGATATAATTGCTTGGCCGGGAGCGCAGACATGGGGCAAAGTGCGGCCATCGATTAGTTTACCGTAAGATGAGTAGCTGACGATGTCTTGCAAGGTTTCGCCGCTGTAGGGATAGGAGTTGCGGGTAGCGTAAGCGCCAACGGCGATAGTGTTTTTGCCGCAAGCCATGTCAGAGATAGTGCCGTCGGTGGTGCCGTCGGTATAGCCTGAGAGACTTTTATCCGAAAACTCGGTGTAGCCGTCGGAGAACATTTCAATTGTTTGACCGGCTTTACCTTTCACGATGATGACCGGATAAACCTTCTGCGAAGCGCTCTTGGCCATCATATCACATTCAATATAGGCATAATAGCGGTTGTTGTCGGGGCAAAGAGCCTTGCAGCCACCGATGTAAGAACGGTTTGAATAGTTAGAGGTAAAGTTGGAGTTTGAGGTGATGGGGCTGACGCCTGACGATGTGCCGCCGAAATATTTCATCGATGATGAAGTGATAGGGAGTTGGGCAAGGATGTTGCCACTGCTGACGTCTACGAGCGCAATTGTGAGGTCAAAAGATTGAGAAGTGCTGGCGATGATTTCAATGTAGCCGTAGGCTTGGAAACGGCTGTTTTCAGAAGTGATGTAGTAAGAAGGGGTCAGCACGGTCGACATTTGAGTGTCGGTTGAGGTCAACGTTTTGCGGGCCACGATGTTGATGTCGCCTTCGTTGCCGGCAGCCACTACTATGGGCGCTTCAGCGGCCAATTCGTTAAGGGCCGAAGCAAACTCGTCGGTGCCGTCATGGTGGCCAAAGTTGTTGCCGAGCGACAGGTTGATAACGGCAGGCTTGTCTTGCGACTTGGCGTAGTTGATAATGTTTTTGACACCTGAGAGAATGGCATCGTCGGTAGCATCGCCACAGGCAATGGCAATGTCGGCGTGAGGAGCCATGCCGTGGTAATTGTTGTCAGTATATGCGCCGGTGATGGTGCCGAGCACGTGGGTGCCGTGGGTTTCCTGGTCAGAGTCGGTCGTAAAGCCTTTGATGGCCGAGTCGGTGGTGTAAGACTTTGAGGTGGCCGCACCGGTGTATTCGTTGGCAGTGTAACACCAAACTCGTTTCACACGCGAAGCTGATTGGTCGTCGTTCTTAAAGTTTATGTGGTTGGGGTCAAGGCCCATATCAAAAAGTCCCACAACCACGCCGTCGCCTTTATAGGCTCGGTCAAGGCCTTCGCCGTTATGCACCTTTTCAACGCGCATACCGTTGTTGCCACGGCCAAGATCGTTGAGCAGACGGCGACGTTTTGGCAGAGTCATTGATTTAACATTGTCCAGAGCCTCTACATCGGCAATGCGGTCAACTGCTACGTCGGCTATTACATAGTGGCCGATAACATCCGATACTGCAGCGCCTGCAGCCTCAAGTTCAGCCAAGCGGTCAGCGTCGTCGAGATTGATAATAACCCGGAGAGAGTTGGCTGAGCCAACAGCTTGATTGGTCGACAACAGCCCGTTGCCGAGAGTGTTGACTTGGCCTGATTCAGCCTGCTCGGCGGCGAAACGAGCGCGCTCAACGATGGCATTAGAGCGCAAGTCTAACTTTGATTGGGCTGTCATGGAAAGAGCCGTGGCAGCTATTAAAGATAGTATGATTGGTTTCATGATTATAAGGTTGTTATTTGGCTCATTTTATTTTATTCCATCTACAACAAACGTAGATAGCCAACAAATATACAATAAATCTAATAATTATGCAAGTTTAAAACGAATATGTACTTTAAGACAGCTTCCTAAGAACTTCCTAAGAACTTAAATAAATCTTTCTGAGAACTTAAGGATTCCTTTCAGCAGGGCGGTTAACAGTCAAAGGGCGCATGTTATGATTTCCTCGCTTGGTTAGGGCTTGAAGTCTTTGATAAAACAAAAGATTGCTCCGTCAGGAGGCAATCTTTTGTTGTGATAGTTATTTTGTTGAAAAATATTCAAGGTTGTTGCCTGATTTGTCTAATAGGCGATGTCGGCCACGGGTTAGGTCAGACGGTGCAACCTGAGAACATGAAGCTTTATTTCTGAGCGTTGCGCAGTTGGTTGAGTATTTTGGAGTTAACCTTGATTTTGTGGTCGCGACGAAGCTCTTCGATCCACTGTTGTTCGAGGTAGTTTTGATAGTCGGCTGTTACGCGCGACTTCACGTCGTCGGCCTCTTGAGGTTGGTCAATGATTTGGCCTTGATAGGTGAAGCAGCTTACCCAACGGCCCTCCAACGGCTTGGCGGGAGCGCCGAAAGCGAGGGCGTCGATAATGGCGTTGTCACCTTTGGCGGCTATTACGCGCTCCACTTTGACGTTGCGGCCGAATATAGGTTTGAGAGCTTCGGCAACTTCGCGGGGTGCCACAGGGTTTTGTTCAAGATAGGCTTTGGCGGCATCGGCCACGGAGTCGGTGGTTGCAAACACTACAACGCCTTTGAAGCGTGGTTTGGTCCAGGTGGCGTAACGGCTGCGGTTTTCGTTGAAATAACGGTTAAGACCTTCGGTGTCGGTTTTGGCACGATCCCAGACTTTTTGTTCGGAAATATCGAAGAGCAAGATGCCATCGCGATATTCGTTGAGGAGGTTGCGATATTCGGCATTGGTTGTCAGGAGATTTTCGCGCTCGGCATCGAGGGCGGCAGTATCGTTAGCGGTGTTGGCGGATTGCTCAAATTAAGAG
>CAMWUH010000001.1 GCA_947177325.1 uncultured Bacteroidales bacterium | reverse complement strand
AAACTTCAAAAAAAATTTGTAAATTTGCGGGAAAATTTCCTTACCTGCCTTTCTATGAAAGAAGTAACATACAATGGGCTGACATTTGAGCCTTATATCACACGCGAGCAGATAGATGCTCGCGTTGCCGAGCTTGGGCGCCAGATTTCAGAAGAGTGCCGCGGCAAGCGACCGCTGTTTCTGGTTGTGCTCAATGGTGCGTTTCCTTTTGCCTCTGACCTTTTCCGAGCTATCGACACTGATGCCGAAATTTCATTTATTAGATTGAAATCCTACGAGGGCATGGGCTCAACGGGCGTTGTTAAAGAGGTTATAGGGTTGCACGAGGATATCAAGGACCGCACGGTTATTGTGGTAGAAGATATAGTCGACACCGGCAACACGATTGCTCGCTTACTGAAAACTTTGGAAGATAAGCAGCCGGCTCAATTGAAGGTTGCGACGCTGCTGTTTAAGCCTGAGGCTCTGCAAGTTCCGGTTAATCCTGACTATGTCGGCTTCTCTATTCCCAAGAAATTTATCATCGGTTTCGGTCTGGACCTTGACGGGTTGGCTCGTAACCTCAACGATATTTATGTGCTGAAAGAGGAAAAAAAAGATTGATAGGAGCGAGCGGCGGCTCGCACGGAGAAATCAATCAGTTTCAGCTGTTTTAAGGTAAAAAATTATTGTTTGCATTCACCTAACCCAACGTTATGAATTTGGTAATTTTTGGAGCTCCCGGCAGTGGCAAAGGCACTCAGTCAGAGCTTCTTATCGATAATCTCAATCTCTATCACATATCAACCGGCGAGTTGCTTCGTGACCATATTGCCCGCAAAACCGAACTCGGCAAAGTAGCCGATTCTTATATTTCTAAAGGTAATTTGATTCCTGACGAGCTGATGATCGATATTTTGGCTCATCACATTGATGAGCATCCGGAGTCAAACGGCAGATTGCTGCTCGATGGTTTCCCCCGCACAATTGCCCAGGCTGAGCGATTGGAATCGTTGCTGGCTGAGCGTGGCACCAAACTCGATGCCGTGGTCGGATTGGAAGCGCCGGTGTCGCAACTGATTCCGCGCTTGCTTCGTCGCGGCGAGGAAACCGGCCGTGCTGACGACAATCTGGAAACTATCAATCAGCGGTTGAAGGTGTATCACGAAGTTTCGCACCCACTCCGCGACCATTATATTGGCAAAGGTATTTATCACCCTATCAATGCGATAGGCAAGGTTGACGAAATTCAAAAAGAAATCCTCAGCTCGCTGAAAGCGAAAGGCTGAGGATGGAATTTAGGGTCAAGCTCGTAGCGCTCAATTGCTACACGCTACACACCTCCCGGTATCAGTGTAGCAGTATCGACCCCGTGTATCATGTAGCGCTTGTAGCACCGGCACGCTAAAACCAGAAGCCGGGGATGAGGCAACGGAGAGTGTTGGCAAGCAGACGCTTGGCAGTGGCTTTTGGGCCTTGATGTGATGAGGTCATCAACGTTGCCGGCCCGGAATGGCCTGCCACACCCCCAAGGTGAGGCTCGCGGCCAAAGCGCAAAGATGCGCTATGAGAAGTGTGGCGACATCGGTCAAAACAATACGATTCAAGATAATAGTCAACATCGTTGATAGCGTCGGCTCCCGGCGCTATTTCTTTTTGCCAGAAATCAACGGTCATGGCGAAAAGGCGGGTGTCCATGCGTCGGGCAGTCCACTTCAGGCCGAGGCGATGATAAAGGTTATGGTCTTTGACGTCGGCGTAGAGCTCTACGCCACGGCTGAATTTGGCTGAGGCTGAGCGGATGAAGTAGTCAATGTTGAAGATGGGGTAGCGGCCTGTAGCTTTGAAAAAACGGCCGGCAGATTTAATAGCCGTAGATTGGTCAATGGCCAGGGAGATTGAGAGAGCTTCGTTGTAGCCTTTTCCTCGGCTGATGTCAAACAGGTTTGGGTTTAGCGAAATAAATTCGATTTGAGCGGCTACAGTCTGGAAGTCGCGGAGCAGTCGTTCTCTGACGGGCGTAAGGTCGAAGCCGGAGTTTTCAACAAACACGATTGTTTGCCCGGGGTTGCATAGCAGCAACTTACTACAGTAGAAACGGAGTGCCGCCGCATACATAGCCTCACGCTCTTCATCGCTGAATAGCGCGCCACGCATGCCTCGGGTTGAGACAGAGGCAGTCAGCAGTAATGGCATCGAGCAAGCGTTAGTCATTGGCAATCAGAGTAGGTTGCGGTCACGGAGATATTGGCTTATAGCTTCCGGCCGACTGTCGGTGGCGCTGAGAATTTCGGAGATCGTGGCATCGACCAGGTTTCTATACCACCAGCCTTGCATAAAGTCCCATAGGAAACCTGCTCGGCCATCAATGAAGCCGAGTCTCAAGAAATAGCGATAGCCGAAGTAGGCGGCAGCTCGCCAGTAAGGAGGGAGGCGATAATAGAGCGACTTCTGGCGACGTTTGGATTGCACGGCAGAGCCAAGGGCGGAGGAGTCGTCGGCAATTTGAGACGGAGTCAGACCATAGTGGTTAATTAGATGGTTGGCCGCTTCGCGCAGAGCGTAGACATTGTGCTTGGCGATGAAATAAGAGAGCGGCCGGCGATTGTCATCGAAAAAGCGATCCTTGAAATCTACGATTTTGCCCCCAGAAATCTCTAAGTGCTCGTCCATCAGTCGGGGAGCGTAGCGGCCGTGGCCTTTGCGGAAAAGGCGAATGATTCTGATGGAGTTGGCGATGCCGAAGCGAAGACGCTTGCCTAAGAAATATCGACCCAACGGGAGGCGAATGGCGGCCACATCAGGGTCGTTGAGAGCCGAGCTTTGATTGATTTCGTTGATGAGGCCTTCAGAGAGCCATTCATCAGCGTCAAGGCGGAGAATCCATTGCGAGTCGATAGGCAGTGTGTCAAGTACCCGATTGAATTGAGCAGCCTGGTTGCCGGGCCAAGGCATTTCAACAACTTCGGCCCCCGCGCCACAGGCAATGTCGCGGGTGGAATCAGTAGAGCCGGAGTCAACCACTATGACCCGACGCGCCACTTTCATCGCTGACTCAACCGAGCGGGCAATGTGGATATCTTCGTCTTTAGTAAGAATTATGGCTGTGATGTCAGGCTTCATTTTTGATAACACGTTTCTTTATAGGTCGGGCCGGGTTGCCTCCGACAACTGTCCAGGGCTCTATGGGGCGATAAACCGAGGCAGTGGCCCCGACAACTACGCCCTCGCCGAGCTCCACTCCCGGTCCAATGAAGGCGTTGGCGGCCACCCACACGTTGTTGCCGATAGTGACCGGAGATAACACCGGGGGAAGCATAAGGGAGGAAATATCGTGGGAGGCGGTGCAGATAAATGAACCTTGTGAAATTACAGAGTCATCACCAATGGTAACGAAAGCGCGGTTATAGACCTCAGTGCGGGGTCCTAACAGTGCGCGCCCCATTTGAAGCATCCATGGAGCGTAGATGCGACATGAGGCGTAGACGTAGCTGTTGCGTCCTAATCGAGCTCCGAAAAGACGAAGAAGCGCTTTGCGAAGCGGCCAGCCGATATGCCCGGGCAGCCAACGAAACAACGAGGCATTGACGGCGGCCCAAAGTATACGGCGCAGGCGGTGGGGTTTCGGTTCGCGATAGTCAGAGAGGTTCATTACATTCGCAGGGTATTGTAGAGTGGGCGGCAGAATTTTTTGAGAAGGCGGGCGGAGCGGAGAGTTACGGAGAGAAGCGCTACTCGCAAGGGGTTCCAGCCCAATACGTGACGACGCACTCGCCCGGCCTCTTTCAAGCCGAGATTTTGATTAGTGTTAGAGATGCCGCTGACATCGAAATCGGCAACGACGATATCGGTTTTCAGTGCGTTATAATTACTCGCTTTGAGGAGTTGGCAGGTTAGATTGTAGTCGGCAGCTATCTTATAAGACGTGTCATAGCTCAGCCCCAGTTCAATGAGGGTTTCGCGATTATAGAATATTGACTGATGGCAAGCCACGGGGCCGTACCAAATCATGCGAGGGTTGCGGCAGGGGATTGGGCGCGATAAGGTGCCATCGGCGTAGCGTTCGCAGTAAGTGCCATAAATCATCGCATAATTTCGCTCGGAATCAGAGTTCATCAGATTGATAATCTCTGCCACTGCGGAGGGGGAGTGGAGAGTGTCGCCACTGTTGAGAAACAAGACGAATCGGCCGCCGGCAAGCATAAGGCCCTTGTTCATGGCATCGTATATACCGCTGTCAGGTTCGCTGACGAGGATGTCAATATCGGAGGCGGCGTTGCGAAGTAACTCAGTAGTGCCGTCGGTTGATGCACCATCGATAACAATATATTCAATCTGCTCGCGCGCAGTTTGTTGCTTGACCGACTCAATGGTGGCGTGGATACCATTGATGTCGTTGCGCACAACGGTTACTATCGATATCGGTATCATAAAAGCGAGTTGTAGAGATTCAGCATTTGGTCGGCAACCACTTCGGGCGAGAAATGCTCGGCAACCATAATGGCTCCGCGATTGCCCATTTGTTGAAGTAGGGAGGGGGTGGTGGAAGAGATTTGACGCATGGAGTCGACTAAGGAGTCAATGTCGCGCGGACGCCACCAGCCACAGTTGTGTTGCTCAAGCATTTGCCAGGGAGTTGTGTCGGCAGCCACTACGGGAGTACCGGCCATCAGAGCCTCGGGCACAATCATGCCGAAGTTTTCAAAGTCACTCGGCACGAAAAGAGCCGTTAGCGACGCAAGGTGTTCAAATTTTTCCCTACCGTCGATGTGGCCGGTAAAGACCACCGAATTCTCAAGTTTCAGCGAAGAGACAATAGAGCGGAGTTGACGTTGATAGCCGATGTCGCCTGAGCCCATGATGATCAGGCGAGAGCCGGGCACTTCGGCTTTGGCATAAGCATTGATGAGAAGTTCAATCCCTTTGCGGGGGTGAAGTCGACCGAGGAAGCCGAATGTAGGGCCGTCGAAGTCGTAAGAGCGCGCGGCACGTATATCGGCTACATAGGCCGGTTGCACCACGGCGTTAGGAATCACTTCAATGTGTCCGCGATAGCCGAAGTCGGTAATGGACTGCGCTTCAGCGTTGCAGGTGGCGTGGATTGCATCGGCAGAACTGATGTCGTGCCGAAACCAAAGGCTGCTCATCAGATGTTTTTTCCACGCAGATCGGCTGAGCGCTGCGCCATAGAGCATGCCGTGAGGGGAGAGGACAAACGGTATGCGGCGCCGGCGAGCTTCAACAGCAGTGAGATGATTGATATGCATCCATAGTCCGTTGGTGTGAAGAATGTCGGCCGGAACGGAGCGCATAGCGTTGCGGAGGTTTTTGGAGAGGGAGAGGGGGGTAAAGTAGTCGCATGGCACAGTGTCGACCCAGCGGGGTAATGCATAAGAGCCATCAGTTGGTTCAACCGTCAGCACCCGGCAGGAGTCGACAAGCGGCTGCATGGCATCGACAAGATGGCTCATGGCAGTGGTAACGCCACCTCCGGCACTGTCAAAACCTCCAACTGTGTGAACTACCTTCATTGACTATTATCTCACTTTATAGGGATCGGCTTGCTCGGGATTGAGCTTGAGTTGATAGGCAATGGCTGTTAAGAGCCAGAAAAAGAAAAATTTGGGGTTTCCGGCATAAAGCATCCATCCTTCGAAGCATGCGTGAACCCACATAGCCAACAGTAACGCCAGCAATATTGCAAATTCCTGTCGGTCAGCATTGCGGTTGCGCCATAGATGGAAAAACAATCTGACATTAAACGATAGCATTATCAGCAAGCCTATCAGTCCGGTGGTGCTACCGATGTTGAGCCACGACGAGCCGGGTTCGGTGGTGTAGTTTTTATATTCAGAGATACCCTTCGGATCGGAGAAATTGATCGCCACGCCGGGCGATTGGCAGAAGCCGACACCAATGAAGGGCGATGATTTCAGCTCCGAAAGCCTGACTTGCCAAATGACTTCACGCGAGCCGATGGGATGGTTATAATAAGCCCACAACCCGGTTTTTTTCTTTAAGATGCGCCCCTCTGATTCCTGCGGGATAAAAGCAACTCCCACCATAGCAGTCGCGCCGACAGCCAGCAGAAGCATGCGGAAATGATTGTGGCGCATCGACCATATAAGCGGGAACATACCTAACACTAAAGCGATTAGCGCGGAGCGAGAACCTGAGGCCACTACAAGCATAAAAGCGAGGGCGAAAAGCACACCGTGGTAAAGTGCCCTGGCAAGCGAGAGCCGGCGGTTGTTTGTCAGATGCCAGAATGAGTTAAGTACCACCAGAGTTGACAATATCCCTAACCACACAGAGGAGAAACAGAAACCATCGGCCCCCCAATTAGAAATGTAACCGACCATGCGGTTTTTGAAATATTCGGCATAATTGATAATAACCAACAGGCGGAGAGCCCACCAGGTGAGGCGCCACATCTTGGCGCGTAAATTAGTGAGTTCCACGCTCACTGTTAGAGGTGAAATCAAAAACAGCACTCCGACAAAGGCTCCCAGACGAAGCAGATTGTCAGTGGCATCAGCTTGATGATTAGCCACGATTGATCCTCCGGCTACAACCAAATAGATAGCCAGGAGTCGGCTCATCCTGATCGATGGAGATATCGTAATCATCCAGACAAGAGTTATGCCGAGCACGGAGATTTGCAATGCTTGAGCGTGAGGAACGGGTATCAGCGAAGTTGCCGGAATCCAAAAGCGGGTAATCACCATGGCCGCAGCGAGCAGCCAAAGAATAACCGAAGTAGAAGTTACGCCGTGAATATAAAGTCGGGTGGGAGATTTTAAATTCATTGTTGGGATGAGATAACTGATTGCCAAGCGTTGATTTGAGCGGTAGCGCGAGCTAAGAAATCAATCTGAGTGGCAGCTTCTGCAAAGGTAGCATAATTTTGCTCAATCCGGGCGATTGAGCTCTCAAAATCATCGGCATTATTGAGCTGAAAGGTCATTCCGGCTCCGGTGGCATTAATCATTTCCGGCGTAGAGCCGACAACATCAGAGGCAAGCACGGGAAGGCCGCGATAGAGAGCCTCCTCCACTACGAGTCCCCATGGTTCGCTAAGCGAGGGAAGCACGAGAAGGTCGTGGGTGAGATATATGTCGTTGAGTTGGCTGTTGGGGATGAAGCCGGTAAATGTGATATTGGGAGTAGCAATTTTTTCAAGCCGGGCGCGAAGCGAGCCATCGCCGACGATGGTGAGCTGTCGGCCTGACTTCGCAAATTGCATTATGAGCCATTCAAGATTTTTAACCTCTTCCAGTCGCCCCACGTAAAGACAGCGAAGTGGCTGCGAGAGCTCGTATCGACGCGAAAATTCAGGACGACTTGGCATGTCGATGAGCCCGACAGAGCCTGTTAGCTCGGCGCGGCCTTTAAATCCCAGCCGTTTAAGAAGTTCAAGGCTCAGTTGACCGGAAGGTAATGCTCGCCCCATCCGTCGGACAATCAATCGTTTCAGCCGACTCTTTAGCCCCGTTGTAGTAGACTCGAAAGGTGTTGATTCCACGACGACAACATTGCGTCGGCGAGGAGAGAGAAATGAATAAAGATTATATTCCGTTGCTAACCATCCGGAGTAAATTACCGTTGAAGTTTCAATTGACTTCATCAGCTTCAGCAACGCGCGCCATGTTGCCCATCGGCTGCGGCGTGCGCTGTTGCCCGTATGAAGGAAGTGAAAAAAGAGATTGGGCAAGTTGTCGGGCTCCACGTTGACAGCTTCCCGGCCGAAACCATAAAAAACCACCAGCCCCTTCAACCCTCGCTTTGCAAGTGCACGGCAAAGATTGACCTTATAGAATGAGGGGGTGTTGGTGAGGAAAACGTAGTCGAAGTTCTCTTTCATAAGTAACCTTGGAGTCGGCTATTAGAATGTGATTTCTTTAGGTTCTTTGCCCCAAGCGTCGATTGCTCCCAAGAGCAGCCAAAGAATGACAAACATATAGCTGCCGCCGGCTAATGTATAGCCCTCGGCAATCATGTGGACTGCGAGGAAAATCAGCAAGGCGCCTAAAAGACAGAACGGGTCGGAATTGCTGCGACGCACCATCAGAATTGATTTACGCAAAGCTGTAATCATGAACGAAATGAAAAGTACGGCGCCTGCCAATCCGGTCATAGACAGCACTAACAGCCATCCGCTGCCGGTTTCAACTTTGCCATCTTTGCCAATCGAGGTGGCGGTGAGCGATTGGTTGTCGCGACGGTTGAGACCGCGGAAGCGATAACTATGTTTTTTAGTTGGCGCTATGACGCTGCGGGTGTCGTCAACACCGGCCACCGCCGCAAATCCGATACCTATATAGGGGGAACTGCGAAACTCGTTGATGCGTTCTTTCCAAAGGTGGGTGCGCGTACCGAAAGAGCCGCCTTTCATCATAGCTGCTTCTTGCTTGGCGATAACTTCAATAGAATATTTCCCCCAGAAGGGATAGGAACCTCCCACTATCGTCGCCAATATGAAGGCATACATCAGGGTGCGGTCAGCCTTAAATCTGGCTTTATAAAGAATGAGTGCAACGCAACCGGCGGCTGTGGAAATAACGGCGATGCGCGATGTGCTCGAAACCATTAACACAAAGCTCAGGAAGGCCATAATGAAATAGAGCCATCGGGCTGCTTTGGAGCGGTTTTCAGTTTGCTGTACCCATAGCTGATAAACGCAAAAAATCATACCCATACCGGCGATAGGGCCGAGAATCATCAAGTGGGTAGTAATGCCACGGTTGCCGATGCCGTTGTAGGCGGTTTCAACGCCAAACAATGGTGCAAAGGCCGAAAATATCACTACAACAAGTTGCAGATAAAGGATAATAACAAAAGTTTCTATACGGAAACGGCGTAGCAGGCTTGATTGCATCATTGGGGAAAACAACGCCATGGCTATGGCAAACAGAGCCAATCTCATCCAAGGCTGAAACAGGTCAGGAACGTTGTTAAAAACAATGCTGATTACACACACGAGCAGAAACACGAAATAGGGCCAGCGCATGGTTTCCAATCCACCGCTCAATAGCAACAGCACCAGTGCGCCGAAAATAATGCCATAGTAGGCCATTCCGAGGGGCAAGCCGACTGACAGCACATTGTTGGTCACTATGAGAGCAATCAAAAGGCTCAAAAAGTGGTAGCGACGGATGAAATGATTAAAAAGTTCTAACATATCTATTAGAGGCGGAAAGCTCTGAGGCGACTTCGCTGACAGCTGTCAAAAGGCGGTTAACGTGAAAATCGATGTCGAGCGGTTGAGCCGGATGAAATGTTTGTGGATTTTTTATTTGCTGCTCGATCTTATCGGCAAGGTCGATGTGGTCGGCCGGCTTGGCGAGCCAAAGATGAGCTTCTTCAGGCTTCACGATGTCAGCCACCCCTTGTTTTTCTATGCCTATAAAAGGCACGCCGCAGGCAGCCGCTTCGGAGTAGACACATCCAAACCCTTCGTAAATCGAAGGCATGACGAAAAGGTTTAGGCCGAGCATGAAGTCACGTAGCTCGGAGTGGGGGATAGAATCGATAAATTCAACATTATCGAGGCCCAATCGAGCGGCTTCGGAAGCTATTCCGGCGCGGCGATTCAGGTTGTCGGCACCAACACTTAACAATCGGATATTATTATAGCCACGCCGCTTCAGCTCAGCAATTGCACGAATCAGGATTATGTGGCCTTTGCGAGGCTGGTAGTTGGCGATAATGCCTATTGTAAAGCTATTGGCCGGAGCGATGGATTGACCCGGAAAGAATTTTTCGGGGTCGACTCCATTGATAATCGCCATGGCTCGCCGAGGGCGCGGAGAGCGAAGTGAGCGCAAGGCTAATGAGCGCTGCAAGCGGTTAAACCGCGAGTAGAGGGCCGAGGGGGTAGATCGGCGCATGTCAAGCAGATGTTCAAGAGCGGCGTTGCTGACGGCCACATTGAGGTCGATTTGCTCTATGACCTTTCGCGAAGTCAGTGCGCGATAGAGCAAGTTGGGCCATAGACCGGCACCGATGCCATTGACTATCATCAGCGGGTCAAGGTCGTGGTGTTGAAGCAGGGTGATGATATTGCTGTCGGCCTGCTTGAGAGCCAGAGCCATAGCACCATATTGAGTGGTGTGGGCGTGAACTGCGTAGATATCTTCAGGTGAAATAGATGCTCGATTGAGGGCTCTCAAAAACTCTTTACCATTGGCGCGGTTGTGCCAGCCGTTGAACAGATAACTTGGAAAGGACTTGACTCGCAGAGGCTCAATCCTGATGCCGTCGAGAGTGGCAGGCTCGGTATAGCATGACGCAAACACCACCGGCTCAAGCGAACTTAACCTCCCGATGGCCTTCACCTGGTCAGAAACAAAATTGCATAGCTGAGGAGCCCGGGGGGTGGGATAGAACGGGGTTACTATGGCGTAGTAGCGACGGGTCATTTAAGTCCCTGAATTTTAGAACCGGTTCTTAGTCCTTCTGAGGTTTTGAACTTTTGCGGATACGACCTTGACGGCGCAGTTTCAGACGATGGAACGGCCCGAAAATAGTCGGAAAGTTCCAAAGCAGATGGAGTTGACGACGTCGGCCGGGAGTATAACCGGCAAGCCCCACGAGGTTGCGGTCGGTGGAGAGGAGTGATTTGACAGCGCTGAGCAAACGCACGAACTCAGTGTGGCGACGACCGGCAACGCCAATGTAGTAGCGTGCATATACGAGGGTGAGAGCCTGCAAGGCTGTGGCTTGCTCGGGGGTGAAACAGTGCAGATTGCTCAGCGAATGGAAGTTACTTGCCAAGCGACCAAAGCGGCGACCGTAAACGTCAACGTCGTAGGCACGATTGCAGTTGGAGTTAGGGTGTTGGCAGTAGATATAAGATGTCGCTCCGCAATGAGCTGTTGATTGGCTCATGGCTGCCAGTTGAAGCATTTGTGAATAGTCTTGGCAGAAGGTGAGGGAGCGGTCAAGCAGTGGAATGTTGAGGTAGAGGTCGCGCTTGATAAGCTTGCCCCAAAGGTTGCCGACATGACGAGTGATGATGAAATCAAACAGAGAGTCAAAGCCATCGGCAGTGTTGAAATAGCCGCAATGCTGACGCCGGCCGTTTTCAAACGCCATTTCATAGTCGGCCACGACAATATCAGCGTCGGTTGATTGGGCCGATTGACGGAGCGCGTCAACGCCGTCAGCCACCAACTCGTCGTCAATGTCGGCAAAAAGCAAATAGCGGTTAGCGGCAGCTTCGGCACCTCTGTGTCGAGCGTCAACCACACCGTTGCCATCTGACTTAATTACGCGCGCGGGCAAATTCTCAGCTTCATTGATGGCCTTTTTAAGAAGGTCGGCGGTTGAATCGGTCGAGTTGTCGTCAATGATGATAATTTCGTCGCCCGGTAGAAGATGCAAGCGGCTAAGCATTTCAACGTAGGGTTTGACAAACGATCGGCCGTTTTTAACCGGTGTTATAATTGAAAAATTAACTTGATTTTCTGAGGTTGACATAAGAATCTATTAATTTTGCGGCTGTTATATCGGGGTTGTAATTATCTAAAATATGAGATTGGAGAGTCAAGTCGGTTGAGGGATTGAAGAGTCGGCTGCTGATTACCCGGCCTATAGAGTCGATATCAAGAGGGTCGACAATCGAAGCTAAAGGCTGCCCTTTGGAATCGATGTAATATTCTTTAGGGCCACCGACCGAGGTAATAACAACCGGAGAACCCATGGCGGCAGCGTTCAGGGCCACCAAACCTACTCCCTCATTGAGAGATGGGAGAGCGAAAACGCCACATTGCCGGTACAGTTCTTTAGCTTGCTCAAGGCTGACCACGCCCAGCAACTCAATGTTAGGGGCGCCGTCAATAAGTTCAAGTAATCGGCGTGTTTGGTCCGGGCTACCCGTAGGACCTCCGAGTTTGAGGTCGAAGCCATAGCGGAGGGCCGCTTTAATAAGGCGTTCAACGTTTTTGCGCTCGTGATGAAGCGAAGATATGTGAAGAGCAAAAGTTTTTCGGGGAGATGAGTCGGAAAGGTCAGATGCCCCAACTTCAACTTCGTAACTGAGCGGAATTTTAACAATTTTTTCGGGCGCGATGCCATAGCTGTATGTAAAATAGGCGCCCTCGTAGTTGCTGCGCACATAGATACGGTCAAAGATGCGTAGGTCGCGTCGATAACAGTTTTGGGCGTGGTGATAGCCTTTGAAGCCTAACGAGGCTAACAATTTAAGCTTTCGAGGAGAGACTACGGAGTCGAGTATCGGAGAGAATACCAAAGTTGAACCGTAGACCTCTTTGAGCCGATGGGCCCAATTAAGCCATCCCATACCACCGAAGAAATGAACCACATCATATTGACGCCAGTCAATGTCGTTCCACGGGCTGAGGCAATCAACCTGCAGGCGGCTTTTTAGCGCGCGTTGCCAGCCAAGCGCCTGGTTGCGAATGCCGTTAGTGGCATTGCTGACCATCGCTTCAGGATACATTATGTAGGCTATTTTCATCGGTGTAGCAATCGAGATAGAGCGGAGCGGAGCTTGAAGGTTGCCAATCGGCGTCGTATCAGCCAAGTGGAATAACCCGCTTGGCGGCAAATTTCAAGTGCCTCTTTTTTTAGGCCGTGGATAGCGGCACGGTCAATTTCCAGAAAATGGTGCAGCAGCGAAGGGTCGCCTTTGAGATGCGGGAACCCGCTGTTGACCAATAAGCGGTTTCGGGCAATGGAGATTCTCAGCCGTTGGAGGACTGCTTCGCGAGTCAAGAGGGTTGACATCGAGCCTTCGCGAGCTGTCACGCAGTAGATAGGGCGGAGATCGGCCGTGACCTTTTTTGCGGCAATGCCGCTGAGGGTTGAGAACATTACATCCTCGTTGACCTCAACCGGCTCGAAACTGATGTTATTGTCAACGATGAGTGAGCGGCTTATCAGTCGACCCCACACAACGGCAAATGCGACTCGGATGTGGTCAATTTGTCCGGAGGTCAGAAAGCGATTGAGCAGGCGAGGGAAATATTCAGCACGATTGGCTGGCTGAAGGGTAGCACTGTCAACCGATTGTGCGTTGCAAAACACGATGTCGAAGTCAGTGGCTGCGTAGTCAGTCAGCACTTCGTTAAAAGTGGGGAGAAAGAAGTCGTCAGCATCGGCAAATATCAGGTATTTGCCCTTGGCGTTTTCGATGCCCTGATTGCGTGCCCCGGCCGGCCATTGATTAGAGGGAGTTGACAGAAAGCTGAATTGGGAGAACTCTTCTTGAAGGCGAGCGAGCTCAGTCTGGTACTCACTATCCGAGCAATCGTCGATGACGATTACCTCTGTGTCAGGGCGCTCAGGTATCGATTGCAGAAGTCGGCGCAACAGCAGAGGGGTGTTGCGATGGGGGATAATAATTGAATAGACCGGACTCATGCTGCTTATGCTTTTCTGAAAATCGATGCGCAGGCGTGGAGCGAGCCGGTTACAGTAGAGCGGAAGAGCAACATTCCGGCGCCTATATATAGGGCGACAAGCGCCAGCATGACCACTATTGTGTTAGTCCATGTGGGGGGTAATCCAAGCTTGAACGTAAAGAAGCCCAGCAAGCCGGTTGCAGTGGCAGTCAATCCCATTTTTATGGCAGTAAGATAGAAGTGCCGGGTGGAAATGGTGGTAAGTTTCTTGAAGTAGTAGGCCGAAATCAACCACTCGACGATTGCGACAACAGTGCGCCCCACGGCTATCCATATCAGCCCGAACCATATTGTGGCGGCCAGCAAAATCAGCTTGGTCGGTAGCGTAATAATGTGCATCTTCAGGAAGGCTCCGGAGTAGCCTTTGGCTATCAGAAACTGCCCGTTGATTTCGGCAATAGGGTCAAACGCGGCGCCGATGCAGATTATCTGCAATAACGGAACACAAGGAAGCCACTTGGCTGATATCACGTTGAGCACCAATGGGTAGGCCAATCCGGCAAGTAGACAGTTGATGCCAAACACCGCAAACGAGGTCATTGACTGCGAGCGAGTAAACAGAGAGTTGAGCTTAGCGTTGTCGTCCTGAATTTTGGCAATGACCGGAAACATCACCTTTGTAAACAATCGGCTTACATTGGCCGGCACTATGCGCCCGTAGCCGTCGGCACGCGAGTAATAGCCTAATGCTGTAGGGGTCAGAGCTTTGCCTATAACTATTGTGTAGATATTGCCGAAAACGGCCCAGATAATGCTGCTGCCGAGCAGCTTGGAGCCGAAACCGAAAAGTTCGCGAAGTGATTTAATACTAAACAGCCACTTGGGTCTGAATGGCGACAGACAAATGATACAGATGCTCGTCACCAAAGTCATCAGCATGTTTTGAGCCACGAGCGACCAGATGCCGCAACCGTTGTAAGCCATTGCAATGGCCGTGATGCCGGAAACTACTCCGGCAACTAATGAAATGATTGCCAGTGTCTTGAAAGCTAACTCCTTAATGAGCATAGTGCGCATCACTCCGCTGACCGCGCCGATTATCAGGCAAAGACCCATAACGCGGAGAGCCGGAGTCAGGTCAGTATCGGCGTAAAACGAGCCAACGGCCGGAGCACAGAAAAATATCAGGGCGTAGCAAATGCAGGCCACTACCATATTGGTGTAGAAAACCGTTGACAAGTCGGCTGACGTGACATTCTTTTTCCTGACAAGAGCCTGCGGCAGCCCCGAGTCGATAAACACCTGGCTGAGCTGAATGAAAATGCCTATGATGGCGATAGTGCCATATTGGGCCGGCATAAGTTTGCGAGCCAGGAAAATCCCAATCGCGAATTGCAGCAACTGGCCGGCATAAATCTCCATTCCTCCCCATAGCAAGCTCATTACCACTTTACGCTTGGAGAGAGGAGTTGAGGAGTTGGAGGTTGCCTCGGCAGATTCAACGGCTCGGACTAAGGTGATGCCGGCAGCGCCCTCCTCATCGGGTGTCACTGACGGAACCAGGCCTGCCTCGGCTTCAACGTTGAGGTTTTGAAAGTCGCAGCAGTCGTCGGACCGATAATGATTATTGCCGTCAGGCATCGGGGCTACTGATTGTCGTCAGTCTTATCGTGGTCGCCTTTTTTACGGCCATATCCATAGCCGTAACCATATCCGTAGCCATAACCGTAACCGTAGCCATAGCCATAGCCGAAGCGGTTGGAGAGGCGCAAGCGGGAATAAGCCGGGTCGGGGGTACCGTTGAGAATAACGGCCATATTTTTGTAGCGCTTGTTTTCGTAGAATGTTTGAATTTCGGGCAACATCTGGCGGTCAAGCACACCGGCACGGATTATGAAAAGTGTAAGGTCGACCAAGCGGTTGATGATTTTAGCATCGGCCACGAGCTCAACAGGGGGCGAGTCGATGATTACGTAATCATATTTCTCGCGAAGCAGACTCATCATTGCATCGAGACGGTCGCTGTAAAGCAGCTCGGCAGGATTAGGCGGAATCGGCCCTGCCGGATATAGGTCAACGCTCTCGTTTTCAAGCACGTTGGTAACAACTATCTCGTCGAGCGATGCGTTGCCGGCCAAATAGTTGGTCACACCTTTGCCACTTTTGTTACACGACATGGAGAGGGCGGTTTTGCGCAAGTCAAGGTCGACAAGCGCCACTTTTTTGCCTTTGAGCGCTAACACCACTGCGAGGTTGAGAGAAATGAATGTTTTACCCGAGCCGGGGTTGACTGACGTCAGCATGATGATGCGTGGGTCAGAGCCGTCGGTGCCGACGAGAAATTCAAGGTTGGTGCGGATAACGCGGAAGGCTTCATTAACAACATTGCCCGAGCCTTTCTTGACTTTGACCACAGACAGCTTTTCCACACGTTTGCGGTTAAATCGTTCAAGTAATTTCTTCAGCGCTGATTTCGGGCGTTGAGCTAAGGGGATTTCGCCTACGAATGGAATGGTGAGTCGGTCAAGGTCCTTGCGGCCGCGCACTTTTGAGTTGAGCAGGTCGATGAGGAACAATATCAGTGCCGGAACTAACAGGCCTATGATGCCCCATTGCATGAAAATTTTACGGGGAATGGGCGAGATAGGGCCTTCAAACACCGGAGGAGTGATGATTTTTGAGTTGTAGGCGGCGAAAGCTTGTGAAAGTTGGTTTTCCTCGCGTTTTTGCAGCAAATAGAGATAGAGCGACTCTTTGACCTTCTGTTGGCGCTCGACGCTTTGAATTTGAGGAGCTTGGGTTTGACCCATTACCAATCGCGAAGAAGATTGGTTGCGAGTGCCTTGAGTGGCAGCAATTTCGGCATTGAGTCCATTGATGTAGCTGTCGAGGGTGGAAACGATTTCAAGACGACGGTCGGCCAAAGCCATATCAAGGTCCTGAACCACGGGGTTGTCGGCCGAAGAGTTGGCTACCAAAGAGTTGCGATAGGTTGTCAGCTCGTTGTAGGCCGATACTTTTGCATCGATAGCACCGTTTTCAAGCGATGCGGTGCCGGGAAGGATTGTGTAGTCAGTTGCGTGTTGAACCAGTCGGTCGCGAACTTGCTTGGCCAATGCAAGGCGGTTGCGTTGTAGCATGAGCGCATCTTCAGCGGCTGTGGCGCGGGAGGCATTGTTGGCAACATCGCCATAGTTGGCGATCTGTTGGGCTCGCAGTCCTGAAACGTTTGAGTCAACGCTTCCAAGTTCATCCTCGATAACGGCGAGGCGATCGTTGATAAAGTCGTAGGTTGCTGAGGCCACTTCGTTACGGTCAGTAATCCAGTTTTCGCGATAAACGTCGATGAGTGTCGACAGAATTGCCTTTGCTCGCCATGGACTGAAGTCGGTTTTGTCGATGCTGACGATAGTCGAGTAGTCGTCGTTGACGTAAGTGCGCAGGTTGCTTGATGCAATGTTGTTGCCCTCTGACTCGCCTATACGGCGCACATCAATCTCGAGGGGCGAAACTTTAGCGTTACTGAATGTGGGGTTCTTTGTGAGGATAAGTCGACCAAGCGGAGTCTCGATTGTGTCACCTTCGGCTTTGTTGAGGTCAACAGTGATTGTTTCATCATTGTTGTCAGCATCGGCCAGGTGCTCTGCAAGATCTTCTGAAAACGGGCCTAATTCAACTTTATCGTCATTGGTCCACACAGCAGTCAGATGGGCGGTGCCCTCTCGTCCTAAGTCAAGAAACTCTACTCTGAAAGGGAGGTCGTTGCCGAACAAGGGGCGTTTGTGCAATCGGTCGCTGACCTCATAGTCAACGTCGAGACCCAAGCGTCGAGCCACCTCTTTCGTTACGATTGGAGAGGTCATCGCCACCATCTCGTTGTTCAGGTTGGAGTAGGTGTCAAACGAATTCATTTCGGCAAAAGCCGATGCAACGTCGGGCGAGGCTGAAGCGCCTTTATCCTTGATCATGATTGAGGCAGTGGCGAGGTAAACGCGCGGTTGCTTCATTATTTGGAGATAGCCCAGGCCCAGGCAAATTACTACCGAAAAGATAAATAAATACCATTTCGACAGGCAAAGCCACATGAAATCTTTGAAGTTGAATTTAGAGCCGGCGGTCAACCGGGCCTCTTTTTCTTCTATATTGTCCATCAGCTGAGAGGTGGAGTTGAGATTGAATGGTGATTATGGATTGGCAAAAGGATAGTGAAGGGAGCGAAAAAAATCAGTCGCGGCCGGCAGCCGTTACCATTTGAGGATTAACACTAAGGTCGACATCACGAACGAAGCCATCGACATCCAGAACGCCGGAGTGAATGCCTGGCTACCCATTGGGGTAGTGTTACGTTTCATAAGGTTGTTGGGCTCAACGTAGATGATATCGTTAGGCTGCAGATAATAAGCCGGAGAGGAGTAGACTGACTTGGCATCAGTAAGGTCAACTTCGTAGGCGTGTTCTTTACCGTCGATGTTGCGGATAACCTTAACGTTGGTGCGCTGGCCGTTGATTTGCAGGTCGCCGGCCAGGGCTATACCTTCGAGCAAGGTAAGGTGGTCGCGGTCAAATATCAATCGGCCGGGTGAAGAAACAGAGCCGAGCACTGTAATAGCGTGGTCGAGAAACTCAACACTGACCATGGGGTCTTTAATCAAGTTACGATCTTTAATTTCATTCTCAATTTTTTCGGCAATCTGATGGCGATTAAGGCCACCGACGTGAATCATGCCGAGCACCGGAAAATCAATGTCGCCGAAACTGTCAACAATGTAAGGGTTAACGCTGTTGTTGCCACCTTGATTGATATTATAGGCGGGAGTGGCACGGGATGCTCCGCGAGCGCTGTAGCGGTTGGTATAGGAAATCGGGTTAAACTGCTCGGCGAGTTCCTGGTTTTTTGAGTGAACGGTGATGAGGATTTTGTCGCCGGCCACAGCAGTGATGTCGCGAGCCGGAGCTGTCACTACCTCCTGTCCGTTATTGAAATCTTTGAGATAGGTGATATCTTTAGGGGTTGAGCAGCTGCCGACGGCGATTGCTATGGCAGCGACAACTGAAAGTTTAACAATGATTTTTTTCAACATTTTTGATGAATGATTGGAGTAAATTTTGCTTCATCGAAGCGAGGGTTATTGATAGAGTAAGCGAGTTTCAGGCATCCGGTTCTGGCGGCGTCTAATCAGCAAGGTCAGCAGCCAGTTGCCTGCAAACCACACTATGCTGTCGATGATCAGAATGGAGAAAGCTGACAACGCTTTGCAAAGCAGTAGGTTCATTGCTATGTAAAATCCTGAAATGACAAAAATCAGCAGCATTGCGTAGCGCTGACGAAGTCCCAGAGCAAGGAGCTTATGGTGAATGTGACAGCGGCCGGCGCAGAAGGGGCTTTGACCGCGAGCTATGCGATGGATAACCACTCTGACAACATCAAGACATGGCACTACAAGAGGCGTGAATGCTACCACTAACGGAACTGTTGAAGTGTTACCGTTGGAATATTCAACTCTTAGCACTCTAAGGGCCAGAAAGCTGAGTATAAGGCCGGTGGTCAAGGCGCCGGTATCGCCCATAAATATCTTTTTGCCGTAGCGGACACTGCCAAACACATTGTAGATGAAAAATGGCAGCAGCGTGCCAATCGTGGCCAACCCGAGCATTGCATTTGAATAAGCCGAAGTGTTGTAGCTCGCTACCACATAATAGCCGCAGGCCATAGACGAAAGTGCAGAGGCCAGCCCGTCAATGCCGTCAATGAGGTTAATGGCATTGATAACCAACACTATTACCAGCACTGACAGCAGTTGGTCAACCCACACCGGCATCTCGTAAATGCCGAGAAACCCATTGAGCGAGCCGAGCGACAATCCGGTGCCTACAATCAAGTAGGCTGCGATTATCTGCACTATCAGTTTGGTTTTCCAGCCAATGCCCATAAGGTCGTCGGCGAGCCCCAACAGATACATCAACATCAAAGCGCAGAGGCCGAAGCAGAGGCTTATGATGTTGCCTCCGGTGGTGCCCAATGCTTGAAGCCCCTGAGGACCCATAAGCAAAAGATCAAGCCCGGCCACCGACGACAATGCCAATATAATTGCCGGCACAAAAGCTATACCCCCTAATCGGGGTATGAAGCCATCATGGATTTTTCGCTCGTCGATAGAGTCAAACAGATGCCGGCGATGCGACAAAGTCAATATCCGAGGTATTAACAGACTCGTTACCACGATGCTCACGATGAGCACCATGGCGCCATTGACAGTCCATAGACTGTAAGGCAAGTCAGAAATATTGACCGAGGCTGTTAGCATATATATAAAAGAAAAAGCAGAAAGTTCAATAATTGATTGCAGTTATTGTCCGAAAACGGGACTTTGTTGGGAGCGAGTTACACCGGCTCTAAAAAACGAGGAGGGATAAATCCGGTGGCGACTGCGCAAACTCCTGAAATCGTTATCACCAATCGTCGATTACCCTTAATGCGGCAAACGTGGCCCACGGCGCCCGCAAGAGGTCCGGTAGTGACCCTGACCGCTTGCCCTACGTGCCATCGGGGGTCGTCGTTTCCAATGAGTTGGAGATTGGGGTCGTTTTCAACCACGAGCCTGAACAGGGTCATCTCCTCATCGGGTATTCGTGCCGGGAATTGGCATCCCGGATTGGTAACCAAGCTCCCTAACGATTTCAGATTTGCTCCGATTGATTTTATAGTCGGTTCCGGGCAGTAGATAAACACTATGCCCGGCAGGGCCGGAAGCGAGCGGGTGTGATGGGCGCCATTAGCGTCAACAACCACACGCGAGGTGGTAGCGCGATAGGTGTCGGCTCCCTCGCTGCGAGCAAGTTGCTCCACACGGTCAGCAAAGTTGAAATATGCCTTGACGGCATACCAATTCATTTGGTGCCCGGGCAGTGGGGTGGGTTGATGAGTGGTGGCGATTGTCATTGTTTGCGTCAGTATGTAAAAATGACTCCCCCATAGTTTTCGGCTTCCACATTGATAGGGGCAAACCGAGCGCTTTGAGGCAGTTGACAAGTCGTTAACTCTGTTTGAAGCCTTTGTCGGGCTGTTGTTTACAACTCGCTTAAGGAATGGACTGCAGGTTAAACTATTCTCCGCCTCTTGAATCGCAGGAGGCCCGTTGAGAACGACTTCGAATCCCTGTCATTCAAACGATACGTCGCAAAATTTATGTGATAATCAGCTGGTTATTAACTTTAAGGCATATATCATTAAGGCGTCAGCTGAACGATTGACGCACATTTGTCGCAGTTTTCAATGCAAATATAATAAATAATAACTGAAATTACCAATTTTTTAAACTACATTGCTTCGTTTTCCCTTATTTTCCCAAAATCTATAGCCTTGAACGATAGTACATCGGCCGGATTAGTCGAGGTGGAGGAGGCGCAGGGGGTAGCGGAGCCAGTCGAGCCAAAGGCCGGCAGTCAGGCCGTGCTTGAGATAGGCGCGACGATGGTCAGCGAAGATGGCGAGGTGTGATTTCAGCCCGCGATTTGATATGCCACCCGAGCGCATCGTTACCCATCGGTCAGGCACATATCGAATCGCTGCACGGTCGCGGTAGATTATGCGCAGCAAATATTCAAAATCAGCGGCTACTTTAAATCGGGTGTCAAATCGACCTGCGCGTTCGAGCGTTTCTTTTCGGCAGTAAAAGGTAGGATGAGCGGGCATAAAACCCAGGCGCATGCGGCCGCGGCTGAAGCGGCGAGAGGAGTAATAGCGGCTGATTTTGTCGGGTCGGTGCGGGTTGATGTATACCACGTCGGCGTAGACGGCATCAAGACCGGGATTTTGCTCAAAAGCTGTGATAATGTCGGCAACCACGTGGTTGTGGACAAAATAGTCGTCGCTGTTAAGGAATCCCACGACTGAGCCTGTGGCCAATGCCATACCTTTGTTCATTGCATCATAAAGCCCGTGGTCAGGCTCGGAGATAAGTATCAGCCGATTGCCATAGATGGGTGCGTAACGATTGATTACGTCGAGCGTTGCATCAGTAGAGCCTCCGTCAATAATAATATGTTGCAGCCGATGGTCGCTTTGCGCAACCACCGACTGCAACGTCGTTTCGATAGTCGATGCTGAGTTAAAGCTTACGGTAATGATAGTTACCTTCATGTTTTCACTCAGAGTGGGATGTTGATGTTATTTCCGACGGTTTACTTTGGGACGAGCCATTTTGCGCGCGGGAGCAGCCTTAGAGTTGGAAGAAGCTGCGACGGGGGTCAAAGTGGCCTCGGTGTCGGCTGTATAAGTGTAGTTTTGGTAGAGAGCTGCCCAGTTGTTGATGGTGATAGTGCCGTCGTCGGCGATAGTCGCTACAAGGGCTTGCTCATTGCCGGAGGCAATGTAGCCGTATTCATCGCTGTTGTTGTAAGCAAACTCATATACGCCCCATTGCTGATAAGGCATTGTAAGCGTACGCTCTATGGGGTCGAGCACGGCTTCAAGCTGGAAACCGCTCCAGAAGAAATCGTTGATATAAACTGTTGTGGCGTCTTTTTTGGTGATGGTCAGATCGTAGTTGTAATTGAACTCTGTCCAGTCGCTTGACTGAATGAGGTCCCAACCCGATATCGAGGCCGAGTAGGTGCCGACAACGTCGTCAACAGTGATTTCTTCACCGCCAAGATCCCAGAAGAACATATCATAGGCATCATTATCATCCTCTGACCAACCGTTGAACATCCAGATTTCGCCTGAGTTGCGGTTGCCGTAGAAGCCGGAGTAAGAGCCGCCCAACCAGAAGGGGATGTCGTAGCCCGTAATACCGGTGGGCACGTAGGTCCAGCCATCCTCAGTGTAGGCATCGGGGTTAACCGCTTGTAATGAGCCTTCATCAGTTACGATAAATTCAAAGTCGTAGCCATCGTATTTATAGAACGCGGCGATAGAGTAAGTGCCATCAGAGTAAGCTGTCAGAGTGGTGTCGTGATAGCGGGTGAAATAGCAGCTGTAGTATGTGCCGTCGATAGTCCAGAGCACGGTGCGGCTTTGTTCGAATTCAACTGTGGCGGTGGCTGATTGTGCGTATGCTTCGCTATTGCTTCCGGCATAAACAGAGAGTTCGTATTTGCCGGTGTTCAGGCCTGATAGGGTGATGATCGGGTTGGTGATTTTGACGTCTTGAGCCGGAATTGTACCATCGGTAATGTTGACGAGGGTGTAGACATAGAAGTCGGCATTGTCAATGGCGGGCCAGGAGGCGGCCATGGGTGAGGCTTCGGTGTCGATAACCGGGGCGGGAGTGTCGAGTGTGACGATAGCCGGAGTTGTGGCTTGCAGCACATAGGTGGGCGAAGTCGAGAAGTCGCCGCCGTAAGGACCGTAAGCCCACACTTTCAGCGTGTAGGTTGTGGCCGGTTCAAGCTTGGAGAAAGTCATTGAGGTCGCGGTGGTTACTTCGGTAGCCACAACATTGTCATCGGCATCCAGCAGTTGCAACCCATATTGAGTTGCATGCTCCACAGGTTCCCAGTTAAAAGTCAGGGAGCGGATAGTTTGATCAGTTTGAGCGGGCTCGGGCGAGGGGAGTTGGCTGAGCACATCGTTATCGTCGGAGCAGCCGGTCAAAGCTGATGTGGCGAGGGCGAGCAGCCCGAGAGCCATATATTTTAATGTTGATTTCATATCGGTAAGTGCCGGTTGGGAAAAATGAATTCAGTGATAAGTAAGCGTGGTTAAATATGATTATTCAACTTCTGCTTCCCCTTCGTCAGTTGGGAAGTAGATATAGCACCAATCATAGTCTGTCGAGCCGTCGGCCATGTAGATGTACATGTTGAGGGCTAAGCCGCGGCCGGAATTGTCGTCGAAGTATACCGAATAGCCGGGATAATAGAAGTAAGCATCAGTAATGTAGGTTTCGGCTGCATCACCTCCGGGATATAGGGGAGCGTCGATGTAGAAGTCGCTATAATCTTCATAATAGGTGCCCACTTCGCAGTTCATCGTGATGTCGTTGGTAGAGGGATCAACGTTGATGGTGACGGGGTAACCGCAGCCCATGAAGTCGGGGAAGTAATATTTGTTATCACCGATAATCATCATGTCCATGTTGAAGCGCTTCCCGAGCTTGCTGTAGTAATAATAGAAGTAGCAGGAGCAAACGAGTGGTTTGACGATGATGATTTTCGAGCTGATTGAAGCTGTTCCGGGGAGGGTGGCCGAATAGTAGTTGACCATATCTTCGGGAAGGGCGAGTTCAAAAGCGTAAGGGGCCGAGACCTTGTAATCATCGGTGACGTTGATTGTGATGGAAGTTGTAGCTTCGCCGGCAGCGAAAGTGGCTTCAGAGGGAACGGTCAAGCCGTCGGCAACATAGTTGGCAATGATAGGCACTGTCAGCTCCTCTTCTGTAGCAACGCGGCCGAGGGTGATTTCAACGGTGTGGGCTTCTCCGGTTGAAAGGAGATATTGGGCTTTAGTGGCGTCGCTGAAATAAACTTCGGGAGAGTCAGGCGAAGTTGCGGGGCCCGGAGTAAAGTCATCGTCGTTGCTACAAGCAGTCAGAGCAACCCCAACGGCCACAATGGTCAGATATTTAGTTATATTGAATTTCATATTGAATAGTTGTTGAGTTATAAAAATGCAATGTTGGGTGAGTAGTTGGCTGAATGTCAACAGTTATCAGGGCACCCATTTAGGTATTGCATTTGAGGGGTCGGGGTTGAGTTTGCAGGCAGGGTTACGTTGATTTTCCCAGTCGGGAATATAATATGTGGCCCACGGTGCCTTGCGGTTGAGATAAGAGTTATACTGATATTTTTCTGGATGGTTGGTACCCATGTAGCCGCGGATGATGGCTTTTTCGAGGCGAGTGTAATCCCAGAGGATTAGACCTTCACCCCAGAGTTCAACGCGCTTGCAATTGAAGAGTTCGGTGACGAAGTCATCGAGCGAAGCGGCGGTTGAGGTGTAGGTTTCACCCTCCATGCGATAAGAGTTCATGAAATTTTCAAGCAATGCTTTGCCGGCACCCAAACCTTGAGCATAAGCCGTGGCTTCTGCTTCGATAAGATACATCTCTTCAACGCGCATCAGCGGAGTTGAAACGGCATTGGCTATGGTTGTGATGTTGCGTTCGCCGCCGCCGGGGTGGAATTTGAAGGCCACGTAGGCGGGATATCGTTTCCACTGATTGAAGGTGAGGGAGGTCACGTTGGAGTATGTTGCGTTGAATGCTGTTTCGTCGGCGACTTCATCGGGAGCAATCCAGGTGGCTCGTCGCCAGTCGTTGGGGTTGATGGTTTCAAAGAGACGGCGGTCAATCATGCGCTCGGCGTTGTAGTCGGTGGTGCAGATGCCGAAGTTGGCTTCGGGCGAAGTGTAGCTGATAAATGACTGCCAGGTACAAGATGAGGCAGCACCATTGCTTGAAGAAATGGTGATGCACCACATCCATGAATTGTTGGGAGTGTTGAAGCCGGTGGTGGTGTCAAACCATTGCGACTTTGTCAGAGGAGTATAGCCCATGTTTATCGCTTTTCGGGCATAGTCGGCTGCTTTGGCATAAGCTTCGCGGGCAGTGCTGACGCCTATAGCCGGATAGACGATGTCGTTGTCAGCTTCGTGGGCCAAGGCTGTGGCGAGGTCGTCGGGGTGACGCTCGAAGCGGGTGGCGATTTCGAGCCATGTGCGGGCAAGCTGGCCGTAGCAGGTGCCCAGTGAAGCTTGAGTTTTTGAGGGAACCGAGCGATAATCGGTCAAGCACTTTTCTGCGGTGTTGAGGTCGTTGAGGATGAAGCGGTAGAGTGTGTAGTAAGGTACGCGGGGATTGTTGCGCCCGTCGGCCTCCGTAGTGTTTTCATCAACGATAGGCACCGTCAGACCCATGATGCCCATTGATTGAGCTTGCTGGTCGAGGTAGTCGACACCTGTGAGGCGATATTCATAGGTGCGTTGCATGTCGAGATAGGTAGCTGCGCGATAAACCAATGCGTTGCCTTGATACTGGGCATCGTCGGGGTTGGTAAGATAGTCGGCAACTGACAAAAGGTCGTTAGCTTTCTGGATAAGGCCGTAGTATCGTTCCCAGTATTTGTATTGGAGCTGGTAGTTGCCGAGCGACACCTGTTCGCTGAACCATGAATAGTAGTCGTAGGCTGGATCGACGACGGTGAAGTCCGCGCTCATTGCGTCGCGCCACAGACCCATACCTTGGAAACCGATGTCGTAGGCGTTGGAAGAGCTGTAGTTGAGCATATAAGATGGGATGGCGCGAGAAAGGCCGGCTTTGTCAGCTTTCTCTACTTGCGGAGCGGTAGCAGTGGAGCTTTGGGGGGTGAACTCCTCCAGACACCCTGTCAGGCAAGGGGTTAAGGCTGCTAAGGCTACAAATGATATGATAGTTTTTTTCATATTGTAATGCTGTTGAGGGTGAGAGGATTAGAAGTTAATCTGGATGCCGCCGGAAATGGTGCGTCGCGGGAAGCTGTAACCCGAGTCGGCGTTATAGTTGCCATAGTATGTGCCCATTCGGGGGTCGAAACCTTTGCGATGAGACCAGTAGTAGATGTTGTCGGCTGATACAAACAAGCGCATTTTCTCCATTTTCAGGCGAGATGTGATTGATTTGGGGAAGTTGTAGCCGACAGAGATGTTGCGCAGCGAGATGAACGAGGCATTAGTGAGCCAGCGGCTTGATGAGAGGGCTGATTCGTCGTCGTTGTATTGCCAGCGCGGAATGTCGCTTGATTGATTGGTGAGCGACCATGAGTTGAACACATCCTGGTGCATTGGGCTGCCGGTCAACGAGCTCCACGGCGGTGTCATCAGGAATTGATAGTTGGAGTCAAATTTCTTGCCACCGATTGAATAGTTGAGTTGCACGTTAAGGTCGAAGTCGTAGATGCGGAGCGAGGTGTTGATGCCGCCAAACATATCGGGAAGTGCCGAACCGCAGTTATAATATGTGGCATCTTCATAGTTGGTGGTGGTAACTTTTTCGCCGTTGACAGTTTTGTAGAAGAGCGCTTCACCTTCTGACGATACGCCGGCATATTCTTTCAAATACCAAGTACGCATCGGGAGGCCTTCGCCGTAGAACACGCTGCCATCAGCGTAGCCGCCATAGCCGTCAACAACGAGCGAGCGTTTGCTTTCGGGCAGATAAGTGATGCGGTTTTTCTCCCAAGTGAAATTAATGCCGAGGTTCCATGCGAAGTTGCGTGAGGCGATGATGTCGCCTGAGATTGAGAGTTCGAGGCCGGAGTTGCGCATATTGCCGATGTTGTCATAATAGCCTTCGTAGCCGAGAGAAACGGGAACTGTAAGCCACATCAGCATGTTGCGAGTAGTGCGCACATAGCCTTCGAGGTCGATGTTGAGGCGAGAGTTGAATAGGTCAGCTTCGAAGCCGGCGTTGAAACTGCCTACGGTTTCCCATGTGATGTTTGGGTTACCTTTGTTGTTGAAAACGAAAGCGATTTCGCCATCGGAGTTTTTGATGGTGTAGGTGTCGACGTAGCGGTAGTTACCGATGCCGTCGTTGCCCTGCTCGCCGTAAGAGGCTTTTACTTTCAACATATCGAGCCAGGTAGTTTTCGGGAACCACGATTCACGAGTGAGAATCCAGGCAGCGCCGAGCGACCAGAAGTTGCCCCAGCGGTGGTCGGGGTGGAATCGTGAAGATCCGTCGCGACGGAACGAGAACGAGCCGAAGATGCGGTTGTCGTAGTCGTATTGAGCGCGGAGGAAGTAGCCTTCTACGTTGTAGTTGGTGATGTAGCTTGACATAGAGCCGTCGATGATTGCCCCGTTGAGCTCTATGTTGGTTTCAAACATCGCTATTTTGTTTTTGGAGGCTTTAAGGCTGGTCTGCTGGCTGCGGGAATATTCATGGCCGAGAAGTATGTCGATGTTGTTGAGACCAAAGGAGTTGGTGTAGGAAAGGAGTTGTTGATAGTTGTAGTCGCTGGTGCGATAGTGGCTTATTTCGGTAGAGCCGCCGGTAGTGGCGGTATAGCCGTAGTAAGGGTTATAGGCTGAACGCATACGGTTCTCTGTGATGTAGACGGAGCCGTTGACGGTCAGACGGAAGTGCTTCAGGAAGTCGAAGTTGGCGTAGCCTTGGATATTGAAGGCGTTGGAGCTGTTTGACGCTACGTCGAGGAGGTCGTCCTGAATGTAGTTGCCGTTGGTGTCGACGGGTCGCATCATGCCGGCGTTGTTTCCGGAACCGTAGTCGTAAACACGGCCGTGGTTGTCGGTAAGGATGTTGCCCTCGCCGTCGCGCACGTAGAGGGGATAGATTGGAGCGATTGAAACGGGCACGGTGAATACGTTGTCGGCAGAGTTGGTGTGGGTGTGGTTGTAACCGGCGTTAGCTCCGATTTTGAGGAAGCTGTAAGCTTGATATTCAGCTTTCAAACGTGCGGTCAGGCGCTCGATGTCATTGTTGTAGGCCAGACCGTCTTCTTTCAAATATCCTAAAGATGAAAGGAAAGAGAATTGGTTGTTACCGCCCGTCAGGCGCACGTTGTATTCTTCGCGGAAACCGGTGCGGAGGCCGGCCTTGCTCCAGTCGTCGGGCAGCAGGGTGTAAATATTTCCGTTATAGGCAACGCGATTGCCCAATGTGGCGTTGGGGTTGAGCTTCCCGTTAGAGCCGATGAGATATTCGCCGTTAGGCACTGCAAACACGTTGTAGCCTAAGCCACCGTTGGCGAATGGGCCGGTCAATACACTGTTGGCTTGCTGATGGGCAGCTGCGGCCGACATATTTTGGCCGTTGATATAATAGTTGCGCAAAGCTGCATAATGAGCTTCGTAATATTGGCCGGGGTCAGAGATAGTGTTGTAGTCAACGCGGGCGTTGCTGTTAGCGCCCCATTTGGCTTCGATGGTCACTTTGGTTTTGCCGCGTTGAGCAGCCTTGGATGTGATAAGGATAACGCCATTGGCACCGCGTGCGCCGTAAAGCGCATTTGATGCGGCATCTTTCAACACTGTGATTGAGGCCACATCAGCGGGATTGATATCGTTCCAGTAGCCGTTGTAGGGCAGACCGTCGAGCACGATAAGAGGTGAGTTGGAAGCGTTGATTGAACTCAAACCGCGAATGTTGATCGTGGGGTCGGAGGTAAATGAGTTTGATTCAATCATGCTCATACCGGTAACGTTACCGTTCAGGGCTTCAATGGGATTAGTTACTTGCAGACGCTCAATTTGAGCTGCATCGACCACACTTGCCGAGCCGGTGAAGGCTTCGCGCTTTTGCTTGCCGAAAGCAACCACCATTACTTCATCCAAGTCGGCATCGGTAGGTATCATTACAACAGTAACTTCAGGCGCAATTTTAACGGTTTGGGGCGCCATACCTACAAATGTAACTGTGATTGTTTTGTCTTTAGCTGTCAATCCGTTAAGGGTGAATTTACCATCGATGTCGGTTATCGCAATTGTTTGAGTTCCGGTGACGGTAACTGTTGCACCGAAAATTGGCAAACCGTCGTCGTCGCTTACTACGGTGCCGCTCATTTTCGTGATTTGAGCAGTAGCCGCGATGGTAGCCAACAACATGGTTAGCATTAAGATGAGCTGTTTCTTCATAAACTCAAGATTAGTGAGATGTGTAATAATTGATTGATAATCAAGCACTAATGATTGTCTTTAGTGACAATATGGTCCGGTTTCCGGAGTGGAATAAGGGTAGTCGGTAAGCAAAGTTAAGAAATTTTTACAAATAATATAACAATTTAAGAAAAAAAATAATCTTCAAATTTCAATTTTTTAGCTCCGGCTTTCAGTTGGAATTCCCTTTCATATCTTCCACTAACAAAACAGCGCCCCGGGCCGATGTGACGGCAGCGGGGCGCTGATAGATTATTTAAAAACGAGGCGTGGCTTATGCTTTGTCTTTAGAGCCGAGCACGTTTTCGATTTTGTGTTTGTAGAGTTTCTTCATGTTGTCGCGAGCGGGACCGAGATATTTGCGGGGGTCAAATTCAGCAGGTTTTTCTGCGAATACTTGACGGATAGCAGCGGTCATTGCCAAGCGGCTGTCAGAGTCGATGTTGATTTTGCAAACGGCGCTCTTGGCAGCTTTGCGAAGTTGTTCTTCGGGAATACCGATAGCGTCGGGAAGTTTGCCACCGAATTTGTTGATAGTTTCAACTTCTTCTTCGGGCACTGATGATGAGCCGTGGAGCACGATGGGGAAACCGGGGAGTTTTTCCATAACGGCGTCGAGAACGTCGAATGCCAAGGGCGGGGGAACGAGTTTGCCTTCAGCGTTGCGGGTGCATTGCTCGGGAGTGAATTTGTATGCGCCGTGTGAGGTGCCGATTGAGATTGCCAAAGAGTCGCAACCTGTGCGGGTAGCGAAGTCGATAACTTCTTCGGGGTCGGTGTAGGTGTGGTGGTCAGAAGATACTTCATCTTCAACGCCGGCCAACACGCCGAGCTCGCCTTCAACGGTTACGTCAAATTGGTGAGCGTAGTCAACTACTTTTTTAGTCAAGGCAACGTTTTCTTCGTAGGGGAGGTGTGAACCGTCGATCATCACTGAAGAGAAACCGTTGTCGATACATTGTTTGCAGATTTCGAATGAATCACCGTGGTCGAGGTGAAGCACGATTTGGGGATGTTCCCAGCCGAGTTCTTTAGCGTATTCAACAGCGCCTTGAGCCATGTAGCGGAGCAGAGTGCCGTTGGCATAGTTGCGAGCGCCTTTCGAAACTTGGAGGATAACAGGAGAGCGGTCTTCGGCAGCTGCTTGAATGATAGCTTGAAGTTGCTCCATGTTGTTGAAGTTGAAGGCGGGGATTGCATAGCCGCCTTTGATTGCTTTGGCAAACATCTCACGGGTGTTAACCAAGCCGAGTTCTTTAAAAGATACCATGTTGAGAGTTTATCTATTAAAAGGGGTTAGATTGTGGTGCAAAGATAATAATTTTTTCGTGGTTGAAAAAATTTTTTTAATTTTTATGTGAGGTTTCAGCTCCGGAGCGGTGAAGCCATGCATGCAGACACCCTACAAACAGTGCTCCCCCTATGATATTGCCTATCGTGGCGGGAATGAGATTGGCCGTGATAGCCTGACCTATGCTGACATCGGCCCCCTCCATCATCCCGAGCGGCAGGTAAAACATATTGGCGATGCAGTGTTCATAGCCCAAGGCCACGAAAGCCATCACGGGAATCCAGCAGCCCAGGGCTTTCTCGGCAAAGCTGTGACCCGACAATGCCAGCCAAACTCCGAGGCACACAAACCAGTTGGCCCCGATGCCTTTAAGCAACACAGTCAGGAAAGGCATTGATGTTTTGGCTTTGGCAATGTTGACTATAGCCGAGTGCCAGGGGTCGGCAGCGGTCAGCCCGCAGGCGTAGACAAGCGCCCACGTGAAGAGCAGGGCCCCGATGAAGTTGCCGACATAAACGATGGTCCAATTGGCTACTACGCTTTTAAAGCCGTAATGGCGGTTCATATAGCCCGGGATGAGCGTGGCGTTGTTGCCGGTAAACAGTTCTGCTCCGAGCACCACTACCAATATCAGTCCTATAGGAAACGTTGCGCCCGATATCAGTTTTTGCAATGCCGGATTGTCGGCCGATAGACCGGGCAATCCGAATCCGGTGATGAGCGACAATATGCCCCCTATTGAAATAAAAGCACCGGCAAGCATCGCAGCCACTATCAGACGGCCCGGATGCTTGACGGTTAAGTTGATTTTGTTGCGACCCGAAGTTTCGGCCGCAGATGTAATTTCGGCTGGTGATTTGATGTTCATTGCGCTAATTCAGGGTGGTTATCGGTGTGGCACGTTTTGGGGTTGCCACCCTATTTGAGCGCAAAGATAATCATTTTTTTGCTTTTTCTTTTTCAAGTTGGCGCTCTAATGCTTCGAGAGCAAGGTCGATTGCTTCTTCGAAAGTGTCGGCAACCTTAGTGGCTGTCAGCTCTTTAGCTCCCGGAATTGTGATTGCGATCAGGGCCTCTTTATTTTGTGAAGTTTCGGGTTTAACCACCTTGAGGGTGAAATCGATATGAGAGATAGCGCTGTAGCGACGGCTCAGGCGCTCGGCTTTGCGGTCGATAAATTCGTTAAGGCGCTCGGCGATGTCGAAGTGGATGGCTTTGATGCGTACTTCCATAAGGCGTTAGATTTTAGGGTTAAACAATAGGTGTTAGTTGAATAGTTAGTTATTGTTTGCGGGCTCGGGGGTGAGCCTGTCGATAGTTTTGAAGTAATTCACGGGTAGATATGTGGGTGTAAATCTGCGTTGTGGCTAATGAGGCATGCCCCAGTAGCTGCTGCACAGCGTTAAGATCGGCCCCGTTGTTAATCATATCGGTGGCAAATGAGTGGCGCAGCGTGTGCGGCGACCGCTTTTCAGAACTAACATTGCCGGCAAGCCGATTGTTTACGATGCGGTTAACTAATGCGGGATAAAACGGCAATCCGCCTGTGCGCACAAAAAATTCATCGGCAAATTCCAGCCCTGCCTCTGCGCGAAGCTGCCGGTAAAGCTCAATGGTTTCTGCCAGCTCTTGCCCGAAGGGGATAATGCGCTCTTTGTTGCGTTTGCCGAGCACTTTGAGCTGATAGGCGGCAGTGTCAACGTTGCGGTCGAGCAATCCTGTCAGTTCTGCCCGGCGCATACCGGTGGAGTAAAGCATTAGAATTACCAGATGGTCGCGCACTTCCACGAAGTCGTTAGGGTCGTATTCGCCGTCAAGCAGCGAATTGGTCTCTTCAGAGCGAATAAAGCGGGGAAGCGGGTCGTGAGGCTTGGCAATGCTGACTTTATCGGCCGGATTGACATCGGTTAGTCGGCGACGCATCAGGTAGCGATACAGTGCTCGCAGCGACTGCAATTTGCGGCGCAGTGACCGTCGCTCCACTTTGCGTCGCGAAAGCTCGGCTATCCACGCGCGAATGTCAGCGGAGTCAGCTTTCAGTGGGTCAAACTCTCCGGGAGTATCTGGCAGCAGGAATTCAGCAAATTGCCCGATATCGCGCAGATACGCCTCAACAGTTAGTGGAGAACTGTTGAGCTCGGCAGTCAGGTATTGCTTGAACTCCGATAGCAATATGTTGCGAAATTCTCTCACAATGCAGCGCGATTGATGTAAATGCGAATATAGGCATTAGTTTTAATAATTGCAAATTTCCCCACAAAAGAATTTGACCTGTGAGCCAAGAATCTTGTGAATATTGCCGGGGGGTGGAAACAGTCAAGCCCGCTGCGAGCTTGGGGCTCGCGACGGGCTCTATGATTTAGAAAAGAATTTCGAGAGTTAAAGCCTCACGCGGGGTTGCGGTGAGGGCGCATCGAAAATCGAATTACTCTTCTACTGAACGAAGTTTCTGCACATAAACGGCTTTCATCATTTTCTTACGGTTGGTTACCGAAGGTTTTTGGAAAGCCTGACGGCTGCGGAGTTCTTTTACGATGCCGGTGCGCTCGAATTTACGTTTGAATTTTTTGAGTGCTTTTTCGATGTTTTCGGTTTCTTTAACTTGTACGATAATCATTTTGGTGAGTTTGGTATGTTAATTTGTGATATTCAATTTTGCGTTTTGCGGGGCAAAATTAGTGATTGTTTTTTGATTGACAAAATTTTAGAGCAAAAATTGTTGGATTTTGTTGATAACTTGGCCACTTTTTAACAAACGGGGCTCATAATCACTTCTCTTGTCCGTGCGTAAATGCAGTTGGTTATCACCGATTAGGGGATGAGCACTTTGCTGACTTTAGAGCCTCGGCGGCAGATGTAAGCACCGTGGGTGGGGTTGATAACGCGGATGCCTTGGAGGTTGTAGTATTCAGCGGGAGCATCAATGTCGGCATTGATAGCGTCGATACCGGTAACCGGTGTTTCGATTGAGCCTGTGATATTGCCGTTGCAGTCATAAACTGCTTTGTTGATCAATTCAAGGTCTTTAGTTTTGCCGTTGTCGCCGCCGGGGTTGAAGATAATCATGGGCCGAATCATTTCATCAGCTTGGAAATCATAGTAGTAGAGGTTATCGAAACCGTCTACGGTGATGGATTTCATGCGAGCTCCGGGCCATTTGCCACCGGTGTAGTTTTTATCACCGTTGCCGGCATCCCAAATCCAGGTCATGGGGTCAGACCATGAAGCGGTGTTTTCGAGGTAAACAATCCAGTTGCCGTCGATTGAGGGAGTGGGCTCGGGATCAGGGTTGGGAGTAGGGTTGGGAGTAGGATTGGGAGTGGGGTTGGGATC